>CANFSB010000096.1 GCA_947449495.1 Pseudomonadota bacterium | reverse complement strand
GACACGACGCGGCGGCCATCAAGCAGCACCAGCGTACGGTTGATACCGGCGCCGCGCAGGTTGACGTTTGAGCCACCCGAGTTCTGGCCACCGAGCATGCTCTGCGGCGTGGTGTTGCCAAAGAACTGCGGCAGCTGCGACAGCGCTTCACTGAGCGCGCCGGGTGCCATTTCCTTGAGCGTTTCGACATTCACCGACGTGACCGGCGTAGGCGTGAACATGCCCGGCGCCTGCACAATGCGTGAACCGGTGACCTGTACTTCTTCCAGCGCACCGCTTGCCGTTTGGGCAAACGCTGCACCCGGCACCGCAATCGCTAGTGCTACGGCAGCAGCTACCAAGTTCGTATTGTTGGTTCTCAAAGTCTCTTCCCCTCGCCCATGACGGGCGGTTTCTAGTTACAAATGACAGGCGTCAGCGACGCAGAGGAGCACCAGTACGCGACCCCCGTCTCACCGACGCTTTTCGAGTTCAGATACGAGCCGCGGAGGATCACTGCCTAGAGACAAAAATGCAACATTGTTCCTTATTTATCATTGCTAACTGTTATTGGCAGTCACTGGTTATTTATTGGCATTCACGGGTTATTTGGCTGGTTGCGCATCCAATCGGCCAGCTTGAGCAGGGCCTCTCGCACGTGCCCACGCACCTGTGGTTCGCACGCAACCTGTGACAGCGCAGTGTCCATGCACTGCATCCACGCATCACGTTCAGCAATGCCAATAGAAAAGCCCAGATGTCTGCCGCGCAACATGGGATGGCCGCGCTCCCGGCTGTAGTCCTGCGGGCCGCCCAACCACTGCGTCAGATACAGCTTGAGCACATGGCGGATGACCGTCAGATCGGGGCCGTGCATCGCGCGGACGGTGCGCGCTTGCGGCAGCGTGTCCATGACGTCGTAGAAGCGATCCACCAGATCATCAATGCCTTGCTTACCGCCCATCAGCTCGTAGGGCGTGACCTGCTGAATGTCTTCATCACTCATCGAAGCTTCTCCAAAGAAAAAGGGCAGGTGGTTGCCCACCTGCCCCTTTCATTCACTGCAAGGAGTGCAGTCGCGTGGGCGACTTACTTCTTGCCGGTACGCCAGCCCTCGGCATAGGCCATACGGGCGGTAACCGCGTAGGGCACCGGGCTGACGATCGCGCGGATCTCGGCCTGCTTGTGGTGCTCGACGGTGGTCTTCTTGGTGCCGCCGTTGGGCTCGCCCCAATGCAGAACCACTTCGTTGCCGATCGCCACGTCTTCATCGACAGTGGCCAGCGACAGGAACGAACGCTCGTTGTAGCTGTAGCCACCGAACAGCGAGACACCGACGGTCTTGCCGCCGACGGTCAGCGCATCGTAGTTGCTGTTGGCGTAGTTCGACAGCGGCATCTCGATGTACTTGTAGTGCTCGCCCTTGCCCAGCATGGAGTTCTGGATCTTGGCGACATCTTCGCCATTCCAGGCCAGCGTGACCTTGCGACGACCGCCACCCACAGCAGCGATCTTCTCGAGCGCTTCGCGACCGATGAAGTCATGGTCGAACTTCACGAACGGGCCGTAGCCGATTTCGTAAGGAGTGAGGTAGTAGTCTTCGATGTTGCTCGACACGAAGCTGCCACCGATGGCGCCAGCGGCCTCGTACGAGTTGGCCGGCAGCCACTCACGATAGGACTTCATGCGCTCGTCGGTGTACACGGCCGGCAGCGGCGACGGCACCCAACCCGACTCGAGCGTGTTGGTGGCGTAGGCGCGCGAGCCCACCGGCACCAGACCGAACTCGCGGCCGGCTTCCAGGATGGCGTCACGAATCTCTTCGCGCTCGGCGTAGGGGCCCCAGATCTCGAGGCCCGGCTCGCCGGCCATGCCGTGACGCAGTGCGCGCACCGGCTTGCCCTTGATCTTGATGACGTCCATGTTGAAGAACTTGATGTCGGCAACGGGGCCGCCATTCAACTTCTCGATCACGTTCTTGGCCTTGGGGCCCTGGATCTGAAAGCGATAGAACTTGCGGCTGACGGCGTGGCCGTTCGGACGCGACGGCGAACGATCGTCGTACGTCGTGGTGACGTTGTAGCCACCGGTCTTGGCGTGGAACTGCACCCAGTTGCACGACGGCGCGCGGCCGACGATCACGAAGCTGTTCTCGGCGAGATAGAAGAGGATGGCGTCGCCAATGACATGGCCGCTGTGCGAGCAGGCCACGAACTGCTTGGCCTTGTTCGGCACGAAGCCCTTCATGCTGTTGATCGCCAGATCGGAGATCAGCTTCAGCGCATCAGGACCTTCAACGAACAGGTCGACCATGTGATGGGTCTGATCGAACAACACGGCGGCATTGCGCCATGCGCCCTGCTCGTCACGCCAGTTCGAGAACTCGGGGGCGACGACGGGGTAAATGTAGGCGCCGATCTGCGAGTTGCGCAGGTGATCGACGGTATTGCCAGCGGCCTTCAGGACGCTTTCCAGGCTCTGTTGAGTCATAAAGTTCTCGAATCCTCTTCTAATTAAGGACATGGTGCACAAAGGGCGACGGAGTTTGATCCCGAACGGGATCCCAAAGCAAGCGCCGACAAGCCATGTTGTGAAAACACAACAGCGCGAGCCGGCTGGCGCTGAACCCCCAACTCATCGAGACTGCGCCATCCACAGGAGTTTTTCCATGCGTGCTGCACATTCTGCTTTGCTGATTCTGCTGGCGGCAGCCAGTTCGGCACTTTGGGCCGCTGCGCCGTTGGATCCCGCGGCGGTCGAGCTCAAGCGCAAGCTGATCGAGCGCTTTCCCGGCGTGGCGATTGACGCAGTACAGCCGTTTGCGCCCATCCCTGGGCTGTACGAAGTGGTCACCGACAGCGAGATCGTCTACTCGGATGTCAGCGGCAACTATCTGGTGGCCGGCCGCATCATGGATACGCGCACTCAACAGGATGTGACTGGCGCACGCTGGGCCGAGGTCAATGCCATCGACTTTGCCGCCCTGCCGATGGAGCGTGCGATCAAGGTGGTCAAGGGTAATGGCAGTCGCAAGGTGGCCGTGTTTGCTGATCCGGACTGCCCCTATTGCAAAGAGCTGGAAAAGTCGTTGGCACAGCTCAACGACATCACCATCTATACCTTTCTGTTCCCATTGCCGATCCATCCTGATGCACGCAACAAGTCGCGCTATATCTGGTGTGCAAGCAACCGCGACGCACTGTGGACGGGGTGGATGCTGCAGGGCACAACCTTGCCCAAGAAAACCTGCGATGCAGATCCGATAGAGCAGAACCTGGCGTTGGGCAAGAAGCTCAAGGTCAACGCCACGCCCACTATCTTCTTGTCCAATGGTCAGCGCATCGATGGCGCATTGCCGCTCGATCAGTTGAAAAAGCGCATGGCTGCTGTGAAGTAACTCAGCCGAGCAGCGATTCGCGCCGGTACAGGCGCATTGCAACGCCGATCAGCAGCGTTGCTATCAGCAGGCTGCTGCCCACGGACAGCAGAATATCGAGAGGGGCGAGGGCTTCGGCGCGCAGCAGCTTCATGATTAGCAAATGCTGCGACAGGCTGGGTACGCACATCAGCAGCGGGCCCGGCGTGGGATTGAGCATGGTCACGAAGGCCAATGGCATGGTCGGTACCAGCTGCACCATGCCAACCCAAGCCTGAGCCTCACGGATGCTGCGCGCAAAGCATGCCACCAGTGTCAGTAGACCTGCTCCCACTGGTACCAAAGGCAACAGGATAGCCGCCATCGCTATGCCAGTTGTCGAACTCAGGTTGGCACTCATGCCCAACTGTTCGAGTCCAATGCGACCTAGAACGACATTCAGTGCCGTGGTGGTCAGCACCAGTGCGATAGACATGAATGCTGCGGTGGCCAGCAACTTGCCGCCAAGCAGTGCCTCACGCGGCACGGGCAGAGTGAGCAGTGCTTCGAGGCTACCGCGTTCGCGCTCGCCCGCCGTGCCGTCGATGGCCACGCCGATTCCGCTGGCAAACATCGAAACAACCATGAAGAAGCTGAGCATGCCCAACAGCAGCACCGAGCGACCGGCTGGCGTAGAGACATCAATCTGCTGCAGTGGCATCGGACTGAGGATGCGTGGATCTATACCGCGCAGTACCAGCCGTTGCATGGCAATGTTCCGGCTCCATTCTTGAAGCAGCTTTTCGACGCGCTCTATTTGGCCGCGCTTGTCCATATTAGAGCTGTCCAGGTACATCAAGACGGGCGCGGCATCACCGTCCTTGATACGTTCGGCATGATCCTGCGGTATTTCCAGCACCAGCTTTTCGCCACCACCGCTGACAGCTGTGCGCGCTGCCGCAGCATCACCGTTGAAATCGCGCAGCGTTACGCCGTGGGCGGCCAGATGCTCGCGCAGGTTCGGGGCTGCGGCGGCGTTGATGGTCGCAACCGTGACCGGTTGGTCTGAGCCGTCCATTGCACGATTGATAATGGTACGTGTCATGAAGCTGAACATGAGCGGCATGAAAACCGGTCCCAGCAACAGCGTCGTCAACAATGTGCGCCGGTCTCGAAGGTTCTCGAAAAACTCCTTCGCAAAAACTGTCAGCAGCGCGTTCATGCAACACCGCCACTATCAGCGGTCAGTTGCACAAAGGCATCTTCCAGATCCGCCGCACCAGTCTGCGCCAGCAGTGCTTCGGGTGTGCCGCTAGCCACCACGCGGCCGCTGGCAATCACCACGATGTCATCGCACAGCGAGGCCACCTCGTGCATCACATGACTGGAAAACAAGATGCAATGACCTGCATCGCGCAGCTGACTCAGCAGCGCGCGCAGCATGCGCACGCTGGGAACATCGAGGCCATTGGTGGGCTCGTCGAGCATTAGATTGCGCGGCTCATGCACCATGGCGCGCGCTAACGCGGTTTTGAGCCGTTGGCCTTGCGAGAAGCCTTTGGCGCGACGGTCGGCAATATCGCCGATGTCCAGCTGCGCGATCAGCGTGGTAGCCCGTGCCGCTGCTGCCGCGCGTGACAAACCACACAACCGACCAAAGTAGATGATGTTCTCGCGCGCGGTCAGGCCCGCGTAGATGGCAGCTGAATGCGGCAATACGCCGATGCGCGCTCGCGCTGCCAGCGCATCAGCAAGCGTGCTTTGGCCATCGATAAGTGCTTCGCCAGCATCAGCTGTGATCAAGGTCTGCAAGATGCGCAGCGTGGTGCTTTTGCCTGCACCGTTTGGCCCGAGCAAGCCGGTGATGCGGCTGTCTGCCGCGCAAAAGCTCAGCTCACGCAGTGCGGTGACTGCGCCAAAGCGTTTGGACAAGCCACGTGCTTCGATCATGGGCCTGGTCCGGCAGGTCCGAGCATGAACGGTGCAGGCTTCACGGCCTCCAGACAGCTGACATCCAGCTGGCGTACGGCAGGAGCAACGGCTGCCAGCCGCAGAAATTCGCTCATCACCTTGTCCATGCAAGGCGCCATCAACTGGCCGTGCCCTTGGTCTGGCAGTACGCGTTGCACAGCATGGGGTAACTGCAGTGCAGCAAGCCTCGCTTGCGCTGGCGGTGTGACCGGATCAGCAGAGCCCGACAGCAACAACACCGGCAACTCGCCTTTGAGTGGTGTGTAGAGCGAGGCATCAACCGGACCGCGCGGCCAGCCTTCGCACAGCGCTTGCAACAGATCGACTTGATCGGTGCCCATGAAGGTGGCTTGCAGCGCCTTGCGATCGAGCTTGGGATCGAACCGTGGCACATCTTCGGCGCACACCACGCTGTTGTGCATGCCATAAGCCAAAGCATCGCCGACACTCGATGCGCTCATCAAAAACAAGCTGCCCAGCGCGGTGTACTGCTGCTCGTGTACAGCCATGTGCAGCGCTAACGGCAGCAGCGCTGCCTGGCCGCTGCTATAAGCCGAGAGACGCAGCACTGTTGCCAGCGCTTCGCTGGAGAACGGCAGCTGTACGGGCTTGCCGCTAAGTGGGTCGGGCACGGTGATCTGCACAGGTTCGCGTGCCAGCTTGCGGCGCAGCGTGTGATAGTCGGCAGCCGGATCACCAAAACGCGCAGCGCACGCGGCATCCTCGCGGCAGCGCGCCAAAATGCGATCCAGCGCAGCCTGTGCATCCAGCGCCATCGCCGGGCCCAGTACTGTCTGCGGTGCCACCACGCCATCCAGGATCAGCGCGCGGGTGTTGGCTGGGTAACGGCGTGCATAGTGTTGCGCCACTCGCGTGCCGTAGGAACTGCCGTAGATATTGATGCGCGCATAGCCCAGCGCGCTGCGCACGACATCCAGGTCCACTACTGCAACGCTGGTGGTGTATTGAGCCAGATCGGCCTTGGCCGCCAGGGCAGTGCGGCACTCGCCCATGGCCTGCAGCACTTGAGCGCGCCCCGTGCTCCATATCGTTTCATCACTTTCGGCGCAGCGCAGCGGCGCCGAGCGGCCGGTGCCGCGCTGATCCACCAGCACGATGTCGCGATCGCGACCTAATTGTTTGAACGCTGCCGACACGTTGGTATAGAAGTCGACCGTGCCCATGCCCGGGCCGCCGGCGATTAGAAACACCGGCTCTATGTGACTTTCGCGGTTGGGTGCCGGAATGCGCGCGACAAACAGCTTGATCTGCCGGCCGTCGGGCTTGCTGCGGTTTTCGGGGACGGACAGCTCGCCGCATTGGGCTGCCAGACTGATCAGGCGTTGCTGCTGCTCAATTTGGCAGGGTGTGAGGCTGAGGCTGACCTGCGCTGCAGGCGATGCGGCGCCTGCCGCAGCACTCAGCAGAGCTAGCACCAATGCAGTGGAAGGGGCAAACAGGCGTCTCACAGGTAGAATAGTCACCGATGCAAACGCAGATGTCATTCGATGTGGTGGTAATTGGCGGTGGTCATGCAGGCGTAGAGGCTGCATTGGCCGCCGCGCGTCGCGGTGCGCGCACCTTACTGCTGACTCAAAACCTGGAAACCGTGGGTGCGATGAGCTGCAACCCGGCCATCGGCGGCATCGGCAAGGGCCATCTGGTGCGCGAGATCGATGCGATGGGCGGCGTGATGGCGCGTGCGGCCGATGCTGCTGCCATTCAGATGCGTACGCTCAACGCTAGCAAGGGTCCGGCAGTGCGCGCCACGCGTGCCCAGGCCGATCGCCAGCTGTACCGCCAGGCCATACGCGCAGCGGTAGATGCCCAGCCCAATTTGCGGTTGTTTCAGCAGGAAGCGGCGGATATCCAGTTTGAGAACGGACAGGTCCACGCGGTAGTGACTGCTGGCGGAATCCGCATTGGTACGCGGGCCGTGGTGCTGACGGCCGGCACGTTCCTCGGCGGCCGCATTCATGTCGGTCTGCAGCAGTTGTCTGGCGGCAGAGCCGGTGATGCGCCGTCGTTACAGTTGGCGCAGCGACTGCGCCAATTGCCGCTGCGCGTCGGGCGCCTCAAGACGGGCACGCCGCCGCGTATTGACGGTCGCAGCATCGACTGGTCACGACT
>CANFSB010000095.1 GCA_947449495.1 Pseudomonadota bacterium | reverse complement strand
GGCACGCTGGCAAACACCAACATCGCCACCGCAAAGGCACCAGCAAAGCGACCCAACAGATAGTCGGTGCGACGCAAGCGGGTGCTGTGCACGATGGCCCCAAAGCGCGTCTCGTCATCGCGCACTACGGCGTTGGCCACAAAGGCTGCGACCACAAACAGACTGAACACACTCATGATCATCGTGGTCTGGGCAATGACGAACGGTGCATTGACCAGCACGTTGCCGCCCTTGCCGCCGATGCTCAGGTTGTCGGATGCCGCAGCACCAAAAGCCATCAAGAAAAAGATGAGGAAGGTCACCCAGAAAGCAGGCGATGTGAGTTGATAGCGCAGTTCAAAGCGCGCGACTGAAAGCAGCATAGGTATGGCCTCAGGCCGCAGCGCGGGTGGTGGCGAGCGTGGCGAAATACACGTCTTCAAGTCCGGCACGTGCCAGCTCAAAGCCCTCACCGGGATTGGCATCGGCCAGCACATGTACCAGCGTGCGACCGGCCAACAGGCGTGTGGCAATCACTTGATGCGCAGCCTTGCAGGCATCGAGTTCACTCTTACCGATGATCTTGCGCCACACACGACCGTGCAGGCTGTCGATGAGCACTTGCGGCGCGCCCTCACCCACAATGCGGCCATTGGCCAGAATGGCCATGCGCGGACACAGATCAGCCACGTCTTCAACGATGTGCGTAGAGAGAATCACCACCACGCTCTCACCGATGCCAGCGAGCAGATTCAAAAAGCGGTTGCGCTCTTCCGGATCCAAGCCTGCCGTAGGCTCATCGACAATGACCAGCCGCGGATTGCCCAGCAGTGCCTGCGCAATACCAAAGCGCTGACGCATGCCACCCGAGAACCCGGCCAAGGCCTTCTTGCGCACCGCCCACAGGTTGACCTGCTGCAGCAGCGCCTCCACTGCTTCGCGACGTTCGCCGCGAGCCGCATAGCCTTTGAGCACTGCCAAGTGATCAAGCATGTCGTAGGCCGACACACGCGGGTACACGCCAAAGTCCTGCGGCAGATAGCCCAGCACACGGCGCAACGCCGGCGCATCGGCCAATACATCGATGCCATCAAACGTAATGCTGCCGGACTGCGGCAGCTGCAAGGTGGCAATGCTGCGCATCAACGTGCTCTTGCCGGCGCCGTTGGGGCCCAGCAGGCCAAACATCCCGGCGGGGATGGTCAGCGAGACATCGTCGAGCGCGCGGGTGCCGTTGGCATAGGTATGGGTCAGGTGGGCAATCGACAGCATGGCAGCCTCGCAGCGTTGAGTGGTGTTTTATACCACTACAACACCAGAGGGGCTGTCAAGCTTCTTCGACGATTTCAGCCCTGACCGGGTGCCAGCGCCTCGATGCGATCCACCTTGCGGTAGTTGCGCGACAGCATCGCGCCGCGCTGCGCCCGCTCGCCGCGGTAGTCGTCCAGGTCACGCGCCGACAGGGTCATGGGGCGATCCCCACACCACACCATCAGCTTGCCACCGGCCGGCACCACCGCTACCGCCACCAGCAACTCTTCGCGTGCTTCGGCCTTTTTGGTGGGGATGCCGAACAGCTTGTTGCCCTTGCCGCGCGGCATCTCGGGCAGTTCGCTGACCGGGAACACCAGCAGTCGACCTTCGGTATTGACCGCAGCCACCAGCGCATCGGCGGCCGGCACCGGCACCATCGGCAACACCTGTGCGCCATCGGTCAGGTTGAAGATGGCCTTGCCGGCACGATTGCGCGAATGCAGCTGCGACAAGCGCACGGTAAAGCCATAGCCGGCATCGCTGGCGAGCAACCACAGGTCTTCGGCATCGCCCACGGCAACGCCCGCAAAGCGCGCGCCATCGGGCGGATCGAGCCGACCCGACAGGGGCTCACCTTGGCCACGCGCCGACGGCAGCGTATGCGCCGGCAAGCTGTAACTGCGGCCGGTGCTGTCCATAAAGACCACCTGCTGCGTGCTCCGGCCGCGCACTGCCGCAAGACAGGCGTCGCCGGTCTTATAGCTCAGCGATGCTGCATCGATCTCGTGGCCCTTGGCGGCGCGCACGAAGCCACCGGTCGAGAGCACCACGGTGACCGGTTCATTGACCACCAGGTCGGCTTCTTCGATGGCCTGCGCCGCTTCGCGCTCGACCAACTTAGAGCGGCGGTCATCGCCAAATTCCTTGGCATCGGCAGCCAACTCGCCGCGCACCAAGGCGCGCAGTTTCTCTTCGCTGCCCAACACGCTCTGCAAGTCGTCGCGCTCGGCAGCCAGCTCGGCCTGCTCTTCGCGGATCTTCATTTCCTCAAGCTTGGCCAGATGGCGCAGCTTGGTATCGAGGATCATCTCGGCCTGGTCATCGCTCAGACCAAAGCGCGCGATCAACACCGGTTTGGGTTCGTCTTCGGTGCGGATGATGCGGATCACTTCATCCAGATTCAAAAAGACGATCAACAGACCATCGAGCAGATGCAGCCGGCGCAGCACCTTGTCGAGCCGGTGCTGCAAGCGACGGCGCACCGTCAACAAGCGGAACTGCAGCCACTGCGACAACAAGCCCTTGAGGCCCATCACCTGCGGCCGGCCTTCCAGTCCGATGATGTTGAGATTGACGCGGTAGCTGCGTTCCAGATCGGTGGTGGCAAACAGATGCGCCATCAGCTGCGGTACATCCACGCGGTTAGAGCGCGGAATGATGACAATGCGCGTCGGGTTCTCGTGGTCCGACTCATCGCGGATGTCATCAACCATCGGCAGCTTCTTGTCACGCACCTGCTGGGCGATCTGCTCCTGCAGCTTGCTGCCCGACACTTGGTGCGGCAGCGTGGTGATGATGATGTTGCCGGTCTCGTCGTCTTGTTCCCACGTGGCACGGGCGCGATAGCTGCCACTGCCGGTCTCATAAAACGCTGCCAGCTCGGTGCGCGATGAGACGATCTCGGCGCCAGTGGGCAGGTCGGGACCTTTGACGAACTTCATCAGGTCGCGTGTGGTGGCATCGGGCGAATCGAGCAGGTGTATGCAGGCGTTGGCCACTTCGCGCAGGTTGTGCGGCGGCACGTCGGTCGCCATACCCACCGCGATACCTGAGGTGCCATTGAGCAGCAGGTTGGGCAGGCGCGCCGGCAACAACAGCGGCTCGTCGAGCGTGCCGTCAAAGTTGGGGCCAAAGTCCACCGTGCCATTGCCCAGCTCACCCAACAGCAAATCGGCATAGCGCGTCAGACGCGCTTCGGTATAACGCATCGCGGCAAACGACTTGGGATCGTCGGTCGAACCCCAGTTGCCCTGACCGTCAACGATCGGATAGCGATAGGTGAAGGGCTGCGCCATGTGCACCATGGCTTCGTAACAGGCCGAGTCGCCATGCGGATGGAACTTGCCGATCACATCACCGACAGTACGCGCAGATTTTTTGTGCTTGTTGCCGGCCGACAGCGCCAGCTCGCTCATCGCATAGATGATGCGCCGCTGCACCGGCTTGAGCCCATCGCCCAGCGCCGGCAGCGCGCGATCGAGGATGACGTACATCGAATAATCGAGGTAGGCCTTCTCGGTGAACTGGCGCAGCGGTTGACGCTCGACGCCTTCGAAGTTCAGTTCCTGGTCTTTCACGTCTTTACCTGCTGCCCCGTCATACCAGCACGGTGGCGATGTTGCCGTTCTGCTCGAGCCAATCACGCCGGTCAGAGGCGCGCTTCTTGGCCAGCAGCATGTCCATCAGTTGATCAGTGCCGTCGCCACCATCGAGCGTCAGCTGCACCAGTCGTCGCGTCGGCGGATCCATGGTGGTCTCGCGCAATTGCAGCGGCGACATCTCACCCAGACCTTTAAATCGCGTTACTACCGGCTTACTGCGACTGCGCTCTGCCACTAGTCGCGCCAGCACTGCATCGCGCTCGGCATCGTCCAATGCATAGAAAACCTGCTTGCCGGCGTCGATGCGATATAGCGGCGGCATGGCCACATACACATGACCGGCATTAACCAGCGGCCGGAAGTGCCGCAGGAACAACGCGCACAACAGCGTGGCAATGTGCTGACCGTCAGAGTCCGCATCGGCCAAGATGCAGACCTTGTGATAGCGCAGCTCGCTGATATCGGCAGAACCCGGGTCCACACCCAGCGCGATGCTGATGTTGTGCACTTCCTCCGACTGGGCCACCTGACCGTGTTCCAGTTCCCACGTGTTCAAGATCTTGCCGCGCAGCGGCATCACCGCCTGCGTGTTGCGATCGCGCGCCTGACGCGCTGATCCACCGGCAGAGTCACCCTCGACCAGAAACAGCTCAGAGCGCTTGGGATCTTGCGTTGTGCAATCGGCCAACTTGCCCGGCAGCGCAGGACCCGACACGGCACGCTTGCGCGTGACACGCTGCGCAGCCTTGAGTCGCTCCTGCGCGTTCTCTATTGCATGGCGCACGATGCCCTCGCCGGCATCGGGATGCTGGTTGAGCCACAGCGCGGTCGAATCGCGCACATAGCCTTCAACCAATGCAGCGGCTTCACGGGAGCCCAGCCGCTCTTTGGTCTGACCGGCAAACTGCGGTTCGCGCAGCTTGATCGACAATACAAACGACACGCCCTGCCAGATGTCTTCGGGGGCGAGTTTGACGCCTCGCGGCAGCATGCTGCGGAACTCTGCAAACTCACGCACTGCCGCGCAGATGCCACCGCGCAGACCGTTGACGTGCGTACCGCCACCGGCGGTGGGGATCAGATTGACGTAGCTCTCGGCCACGGCGGCCGGCAGACCCGGTGCCCAGGCCAGCGCCCATTCCACTGCATCATGGGTCGAACCCATCTTGCCGGCCAAGGGCTCTTTGGGCATGCGCTCGGCATCGCCGAGCTGCTCAAGCAAATATTCGGTCAGTGCGCCGGTGTAGAACCACTCTTCGCTCTCGCCAGTCGCCTCGTTCTCAAATCGCATGCGCAGGCCCGGGCACAGCACGGCCTTGGCCTTGAGCGTGTGGCGCAGGTCTGAGATCAGAAAGCGATCGGTATCGAAAAACTTCGGATCGGGCCAGAACCGCACCGTGGTGCCGGTGACCGACTTGGCCACTGTGCCGGTCTCGGCCAGCGGCGAAGTAAGGTTGCCGTCGCGAAACCCGATGTGAAAACTCTTGCCGCCACGACGCACACTGCAATCGAGCTGGCGCGACAGCGCATTGACCACCGACACACCCACGCCATGCAGGCCGCCGGAATAGCCATAGGCACCATCGGAGAATTTGCCGCCGGCATGCAGCCGCGTGAGGATCAGTTCCACGCCGCTGACTTTTTCGATGGGATGAATATCGACGGGCATGCCGCGGCCGTTGTCGGCCACGCTGATCGATCCGTCCTTGTAGAGCACCAGATCGATCTGCGTGCAGTGACCGGCCAACGCCTCATCGACGCTGTTGTCGATGACCTCGTGGGCCAGATGATTGGGCCGACTGGTCTCGGTATACATACCGGGACGGCGGCGGACGGGGTCGAGTCCGGAGAGGACTTCGATATCGGAAGCGCTGTAGGTGGGAGTCATTCTCTGGCGGGCTACCTCAGGGGGGCCCAATCATAACGTCGCCGAAGGGGTTGGTGTCGGGACTGTCACGCCCTAGACTGGAGCCATCCTTCCGATCCGTGAGACCCCATGGCGCGCAAGCCCCAAACAGACACCCCCGCGACACCAGACTTCGAGACCTCGCTGGCCGAACTCGAAACCCTGGTCGAGCGTCTGGAACGTGGCGATCTGCCGCTGGAAGAGGCTCTGGGCAGCTTTGAGCGCGGCGTCGCGCTAAGCCGCCAGTGCCAAGGCTCTCTGGCCACTGCCCAGCAAAAGGTCGAGCAGTTGCTGCGCGACGGCAGCACAGCCCCCTTCAACCCCGAACAGGCCGACGACGATGCCTGACAGCAGCCCGCTGGCCGAGCAGATCCGCCTCTACCAGCAACGCGCCGAGCAAATGCTTGACCGCTATCTGACGCTGGCCGATCCGGGCACGCCCAGGCTGCTGGAAGCCATGCGCTACAGCACGCTGGGTGGTGGCAAGCGGCTGCGGCCGGTGCTGGTGTATTGCACAGGTGCCGCGCTGGGTGCGCCACTGGCCAGCCTCGACGCCGCCGCGGCGTCCGTCGAACTGATTCACGCCTACAGCCTGATCCACGACGATCTGCCCGCGATGGACGACGATGACCTGCGCCGCGGCCGACCCACCTGTCACAAGGCCTACGACGAAGGCACCGCCGTGCTGGCCGGCGATGCGCTGCAGGCACTGGCCTTTGCGGTGCTGGCCGAAGACACTCAGGCGCAGATCAGCGCCGAGGCGCGCCTGCTGGCCATGCGGCTGCTGGCACACGGCATCGGCACGGCCGGCATGGCTGGCGGTCAGGCCATCGATCTGGAGGCCGTGGGGCGGCAGCTGTCCCTTGCAGAGCTCGAGGGCATGCACCGGCGCAAGACCGGTGCGCTGATCACCACCAGCGTGTTACTGGGCGCGGTGTGCGCCAACACACTGCAAGGCCCGCTGCTCGACGCGCTGCGCGTCTATGGCGACGAACTAGGCCTGGCGTTTCAGATCCAAGACGACATCCTGGATGTGACCGGCGACACCACCACCATCGGCAAACAGGCCGGTGCTGATGCGGCGCTCAACAAGCCCACCTACCCTGCACTGCTGGGCCTAGCCGGTGCGCAACAGCGCGCCGCCGACTCTCGCGACCGGGCTATCGCAGCAGTTGCTGCGCTGGGTCAGCGCGCCGATACATTAATTGCACTGGCGCACTACGTCGTCGATCGCAGCCACTGAAGTGGGCGGGCGGTAACGCCCGTGTACACTCGCGCCACCATGACCACCCCTGCTCACCACCCACTGCTCGATGCGCTGCAGTCGCCTGCCGACTTGCATGCCATGAGCCTGCCAAAGTTGCAGGCTCTGGCCGCCGAGTTGCGGGAGTTTTTGGTGCAAACGGTCAGCATGCAGGGCGGGCATTTTGCAGCGGGCCTGGGCACCGTCGAACTGACCATCGCGCTGCATCATGTATTCAACACGCCCGATGATCGCATCGTGTGGGACGTGGGCCATCAGGCCTATCCGCACAAGGTGCTCACCGGTCGCGCCAGTCGCCTGTCGACCATCAAACAGAAGGGTGGCCTGGCGCCGTTTCCCAACCGTGCCGAAAGCCCCTACGACACCTTTGGCACCGGCCATTCCAGTACGTCGATCAGCGCCGCACTGGGTATGGCCAGTGCCGCAGCGCTCAAGGGCGAGAAGCGTCATGCCATCGCGGTGATCGGCGATGGCGCCATGAGTGGCGGCATGGCCTTTGAAGCGCTCAACCACGCCGGCACGTTGCCTGCCAACCTGCTGGTCATCCTCAACGATAACGAGATGTCGATCTCTGAGGGTGTGGGCGCGCTGTCCAAGTACTTTGCGCGTCTGCTATCGGGCCGCGCCTACTCGCAGCTGCGCAAAGGCGGCAAGAAAGTGCTCAGCCAGTTGCCCGCAATGCGCGAGCTGGCGCGCCGCTCCGAAGAACACTTCAAGGGCATGGTGTTGCCCGGCACGCTGTTCGAAGAGATGGGCTTCAACTACATCGGCCCGGTAGATGGCCATGATCTCAAGTCGCTGGTAGGTGCGCTGCGCAACATCAGCGCCTTGCCGGGCCCGCAGTTTCTGCATGTGGTCACACGCAAGGGCAAGGGCTATGCGCCGGCCGAAGCCGACCCGATCAAATGGCATGGCCCCGGCCCGTTTGATCCGG
>CANFSB010000094.1 GCA_947449495.1 Pseudomonadota bacterium | reverse complement strand
GCATCCGCTCATGGCGGTGCCGCCTTTGGCGACAGCTGCTACGCCAGGGGCATTGCCACCGGGGCGCATTGCGTTGCTGCTTACCGAAGAAGATCTGCATCCGGAAAGCTTGGGGCTGCATGGTGCGCCGTTGGTCGGCGTGGCCGGTGTCAGTGCGGTGGCAGCACGTTCACCCTTGCCTGTGTCTGCGTTGGCCAGCGACTTTGTGAGCGGCGCAATGGACGATGCCCTGGCGCGTGCTGGCGCTCACTTTGATGTACCGGCTGAACGTCTGACTGCACTCGATGGCGATGCCATTGCCGAATGGGCACAGCGTATCGGCGCCGAGGTGGTGTTGACCGCCGTGGCGCCGGTGGGTCCGGTTGAAGAGGCGCTGCGTGATGCCGCTGATTGGCTGACTATGCAGCGGTTGCCTTTGGTGCAGCTGCGCCGGGAATGGGATGCACTGTTGTGGCCCTTGGCCACGCGCGGGTTTTTTGATCTGCGTGAACAGATCCCGCGCGTCATTGCCGAGTTGGATCTTGAGCGGGACAGGCCCGCCCAGAACCAACTGCCGTTTTAAGGCGCCAGATTCTTTTTCAGGAACTCGCCCATGGTGGTGAACCACTGGCGCCGATGCGTATCCATCAAAAAGTAATGGTCAGTGCCTTTGATGATGACCGTCTCATGTGGCTTGCCCGCACTCTTGAGCGCAGCATCCATGGCCTTGGTCTGAGCCACTTGCACGGTGTAGTCACGGTCGCCGTGAATCAGCATCAACGGTAAGTTGATCTGCGAGGCGCGCGCACGCGGTGAGTCATCGCGCATTTTCTTGTCGTCGATGCCGATCGACCTGCTGGTGACCTCACCGCGCGTGAGCCCTGTTTCGCGCTTCAAGTCGACCAGATCGCTGACACCCGAGATGGCAATAGAACAGCGGAACATCTTGTCGGCATTGCGGGTGGCGATCAGCAGCGCCATATAGCCGCCATAGCTGGCACCGACCACGCAGACGCGCGCCGGATCTGCATAGCCTTCTGCCAGTGCCCACTTGGTGCCGTCGATCACATCGTTATAGGGCAAGCCGCCCCAGTCACGAAACCCTGAATCGAACCAGTCATAGCCGTAGCCTGTTGAGCCGCGAAATTCCACTTGCAGCACTGCATAGCCCTGACTTGCCAGGTATTGCAGCCAAGGGTCAAAGCCCCAGCTGTCACGCGCGTGCGGTCCGCCATGCGGCATGAGGATGAGCGGTGGCTTTGCGCCGTTGCTGGTTTGAACCGGCAGCGTTAGATAGCCCGGAATGGTTTTGCCGTCACGGCTTGTGAAGCTGATGGGCTTCTGTGTGGCCAGTGCAAAAGGCGCAAGCCCCGGTGCGTTTGAACCGATGCGTGTCAGTTTGCCGCCGCCGCTAGCGTCGCGATCCAGCGTAAAGAAGCTGGGCGCTTCCGTGTCGCTCTCGGTGGTGATGACCAGCGTGCTGAAGGTGGGCGTGGCATCAATGATTCGTACTGTGCGGCCACCCATGCCTTTGACCAGCGCCTCATATACGCCAGCCAGCTCTGTATCGAAGTAGAGCGACTGAGGTTTGTCTGTTGTAAAGGCGACGCCCAGTAGCCGGTTGCCATTGGCTGTCATGAGCGGACTGTCTAAATCCACCTTGTCATGGGAATACACCAAAGCAGGTGCGGTCTCATCGGTGAGATCAATTTTCCACAGCGCACCGCGCCCTTCAAAGTCACCGGTGGCATAGGCAAAGTTTGAGCCCGGGATGATTGCCATCGGCTCAAGCTTGGCAGTCTTCTGAAAAGCCTTGATGCGGGTCAGCTCGCGCCAGTCGGTTTCACCTTGGCGGCGCACCATGTACAGCGTCTCGTCCTTGCGTGTGCCTACGCCTAGTCGCAGATTGCCCTTGCCATCACTGATGAAGGTTTGCAGTGGCGGGTTTTCGTGCTGAACCAGCTTGCGTTCGCCGGTGTACACGTTGAGCTCGTAGACATCCGGATAGCCATCTGGAAATCCGTAGGTGTTGGTGCGTCCGCCCGCGCCATCGCCACCCTCGTCAAGCTCGATCAGTACCGTCGCTGGATCATCCGGCGTGAAATCGATGATGCGATCCTGAGCAAGACTGCCGACGATGGCGCGCTGGCTTTTGCCCAGCACCTTAAGGTCGCTGCCATCGGCATTAAGACTGATCAACCGGGTGATGGGAATGTTCTGGCCCATCTCCTGCAACAGGCCACGCAGGCTGCACAACATGCGGGTGGTGTTAGCCCATTTGCACCAGATGGGTAGAAAGCCGTCTTCGCCCTTGAGTGCGGCAACTTGTTTGGCAGGTTGGCCGTTGGTGCGATCTTGAAAAAAGATGCCGAAGTTACCGTCCTGCACCATCGACATCGCAAGATATCGTCCATCTGGAGATATCGAGACAGTGTTGAGACGGATGCCCGCGAAGAACGCATCGAGCGGCGGCGGTGTGGTGGGCTGGGCGGCGCTGGCGATGCCAGCGGCCATCAACAAAAGAGCATGTGCAGAATGCAAAATGCTACGCATGGGTTACCTCCGTTATGACTTCACTTCATAACAGAGAGTAGGCGCTGCCGCACGTGCGGCAGCACCATGGCAGGCGGTTTATTCCGCTTTGCCCTTCTCGCGCCAGCTGCCCTCAGCGTAGACGCTGCGCACCGAGGCCACATAGGGCACCGGGCAGACGATCGCGCGGATCTGCACCTGCTTATGCGGCTCGACGGTGGGCTTCTTGCTGCCGCCGTTGGGCTCGCCCCACACGAACACCACTTCGGTGCCCGGCACGGCGTACTCGGGCGCCAGATAAGCCAACGTCAGCTCCTTGCGCTCGTTGGAGCTATAGCCCACCCAGGTGGACACACCGACCTGCTTGCTGCCGTCCTTCGACAGCACTGCGTCCTGCGGGTACATGCTGTACACCGCCGACGGGAAGTCGAAGTACTTGGCGCGCTCGTGCTCCTTGCCGTACTGCGAGGCGATGGCCTTGACCATGTCCTCGTCGTTGAGCTCCAGAGTGACCTTCACGCGGTGCTGCTGGGCAGCGATCTTCTCGAGAGCTGCACGGCCGATGAAGTCATGGTCGAACTTGATCATGAAGCCGTAGCCTAGATCGTGCGGCGTGGTGTAGTGGTCGTCGATGTTCGACGACACAAAGCTACCACCCAGCGAGGCATTGGCTTCAAAGCCGACAGCCGGCAGCCACTCGCGGTACTTCTTCATGCGCTCGTCGCCGGAGTAGATGGCGGCCATCTGGCCGGGGATCCAGCCGGACTCCAGCGTGTTGGACGAGTAAGCGCGGGCGCCGACCAGACGCAGACCGAACTCCTTGCCGCCCTCGACGATGGCATCGAGGATGACCTGGCCGTCGGCCGAGGGTCCGAACAGTTCGAAGCCCGGCTGTCCGGCCATGCCGTGACGCAGCGCGGTGACTGTCTTGCCGGCAATGGTGACCTCGGTCATGTTGAAGAACTTGAGGTCGGGCGGCGTGGCGCCCAGCACCTTGGTCATGACCTTCATCGCGTTCGGGCCCTGCACCTGATAGCGGTAGGTCTTGCGGGCAACCGGGTTCGGGCGCGAAGCAGAACGCTCGTCACGCTCGAAGGTCACGTTCCACTTGCTGCCATCGGGCTTGGTGCCGGTCTCGCCGTGGTACTGCACCCAGTTGGCGACCGGCGGACGGCCGATCAGGTTGAAGTGCTCGGGGGCCAGGTAGCACAGGATCACGTCGCCGATGACGTAGCCGTCCCAGCTGACCGGCACGTACTGCTTGGCCTTGCCGGGCACGAAGCCCTTGAAGCTGTTGATGCCCAATGACTCGAGGAGCGCAAAGGCGTCCGGACCCGACACGTACAGGTCGGTCATGTGGTACGACTGGTTGAACAACACGGCGGTGTTCTGCCAGGCCCACTGCTCATCACGCCAGTTGGTGTACTCGGGCAGCTTGACCGGATAGGGGTTGGGGCCGCTCTGAGAGTCGCGCAGCAGAGAAATGGCACCACCGGCTGCCTTCATGCGTTCTTCGAGATTCTTGAAGCTCATGCGTTTTCCTGGATTGAGGGAATGGGTGCGGCCAAACCGGCCACATTGATGCTCTCTTCGACGACGTGCGCATGCTCGCGCATCAACCCCTCGGCGCGCGATCCTTGACCGCGCTCGAAGGCCTCTAGGAGGCTGTGATGCTGCCGGTGCGCGTAACGCAGCCGGTCGTACATGCGATCAAGGTTGCCGTGGTCGAAGGCCAATGCCTGCGGCCCGGCGAAGGGAACTCGGTTGTTGCGCGTCAGGCTCTCGACCAGCAAGGGGCTGGCGGCCTCGGTCAGGATCAGACCGTGGAAGCGCTGGTTCATCTCGGCGTACGCGGCCTCATCGTCGGCGTCGACGCTGCGCTTGCCCAGCAAGCTGTCGCCGTCTTCCAAGCAGCCGCGCAATTCGCGCAGGAAAGCCTTGGAGGCACCTTGCTCGGCGACGCGACGGGCAGCCAAGCCCTCCAAGACAGCGCGGATATCGATGGCATCGAGCACGTCTGCGGCGGTAAAGGCACGCACCACAAAGCCGCGGGTGGGGTGATCGGCCAGCAGGCCCTCGTTGGCCAGCAGTGGCAGTGCCTGACGTACGGGCATGCGTGACATACCCAGTTGGGCAGCCAGCGGTGCCTCGGCCACGCGCTGTCCCGGCGTGAGTTCGCCGCGCAGAATCATCTCGCGAATGCGGACGATGGCATGGGTGAGGTGACTGCTCATGTGGCCGGCGAAGGTACCTACCGGATCCCGTAATGTCAATTTGGGATCCCGAGACCTTGGGCATAAAAAAGGGGCGGACGCTTGCGCGCCCGCCCCGGTGTGGTCTGCCGGTTACCCGGCGCGGATCAGAACTTGTAGTTCAGACCCACCACGTAGCGACGACCGATCACGTCGTGCAGTGCCGAGTTGTACTCGGACGGACCCGTGCGGCCGATAGCCGTCGGTGCGCTGGCCGGCTGGTGGTCCAGCAGGTTGCTCACGTTGGCGAAGACGCTCAGGTTGCCCAGCGACTCGACCTTGTAGCTGACGTTGGTGTCTACATAGAACACCGAAGCCACATGGTTGTCGTCGATGGTGCCGGTGATCAACGTGCCGGCATAGTTGGCTGCCACGTAGGCCGTGGTGCTCTCTGCCAGTGTGCGATCCAGCTTGCCGCCGTCGATGAAGCGACCCTGCACGAACAGCGACCAGGGGCCGTTGCCGTAGGTGACGCTCATCGTTGCCTTGCGCTTGGGCAGGCTCGCGCCGCCGATTGCGCCCGAACGCTCGTCAACCAGTGCGCCGCGGTTCTGCGTCGAGTTGTGCATCAGCCAGCTCGAGAACAGACGCACGCTCAGAGTCTCGGGGCCACCGCCCAGCAGCGAGATCGGAGTGCGGTAGCTGGCCTCGGCATCCACGCCCTCAACCTCTTGCTTGGCAAGGTTGATGAACAGCGCGTCAACGCGGTCGATCACACCATTGGCCAGGTTGTCGCGACGGATCACGTACTGGCACAGGCTGGTGTCGCCGGTGTAGCAGTTGTTGACGATCGTCTGGCCCGGCAGCTGGGCAATCGCGTCGGCGATGCTGATCTTGTACCAGTCGGTCGACAGCTGCAGACCCTCAACCAGGTTCGGCTGCAACACGATACCGATGGTGGTGGTGTCAGCCTTTTCCGGCTGTACGGCCGGGTTGCCACCCGAGAACGAAGCGGCCGAAGTCACCGCATTGCCATTGGCCGGATCGTTGACGGTGATACCGCCACGGGTCTGGTCATAGCGCTCTTGCAGTGTTGCGGCGCGCACGTCGCGCGACTTGGTGGCGCGCAGGCGGACCTGCTCGTCGATCTCCCAGCTGGCGCCGGCCTTCCAGGCCCAGATGGCACCCGAACCGGAGTAGTTGGCGTAACGGGCTGCGAAGCTAGTGTCGACCTTGCGGGCGAAAGGTGCATCGCGCAGCACGGGCACCTGGAACTCGGTGAAGCCCTCAGACACATGTGCATCACCGGCGATGGCACGCAGGCTGGAGAACTGCACCGAGGCCGAGTTGGAATCGCCCAAGTAGCCGGCGCCGACAAAGCGCAGACCCGGGATACCAGCGATGCTGCTGCTGGCGCCGACCGGCACCACGCCGCGGATGCCAGTGGGCATCAGGCCCTGGGTGCTCAGCAGTGTGCCGTCAGGCTGTGCCGGGAACTCGTCAGCCGGGTCGACGGTGAACTGGCTCAGCGCGTCCTTGCGGTACGAGGCACCGAAGGCCATGCCGATGTCACCGGCCGGCAGACCGAAGGGCAGCTTGCCGTTCATCGAGATTTCGGCAGCGGTCTGCTCTACCCACTGTGCGGCCACCTTGTAGCTGTCACGGATGTAGGCGGCAGCCTCGGGGGTGATGTTCTTGATGCCACCGAAGGTGTTGATCGGCACGCAGCTCTTGAACAGGCCCTTGGGATCGTACTGCGCCAGCGAAACGCGGCAGACGATGTTGCCGGCGGGGTCCTTGACGGCGTCCATGGCGAACCACAGGCGGTCGACGCGGATGCCGTTGACGGTGTTGAAGTCCTGACGGTTGCGGCCGTACTGGGCGTAACCGTTGACCTTCCAGCCCTCGAGCTTGCCCGACAGATCGGCGTCAAAGCCGGCAGTCAGCGAGTTCATCTTGTTGGAAGTGATCTGACGGGTATCGCCGATCGGGTTGCCTGGGTAGTTGGGCAGGAACAGGCCGTAGCCGAAGTACTTCTCGGGGACCAGACCTGCCGCCGTGGCAGCAGCACCGGTGTACGACAGACGTGCCGGCAGCGCCGCGTTGAGGCGGTCGCGGATGTCGGTCGGCAGGAAGGCGTTGTCGGTGTAGATGCGACCCTGCCAGGTCGACAGCAGCGCCACGCTCTCGCGGCGGGTGTCGTTGGCCGAGTGGCCGTAGATGCCCTGCGCATACACGTTCAGGTGGTCATTGACCTCGTAGTTGAGGTGCAGGAACGCGTTGGTGCGGATGTAACCGGCCTGCACTTCGTTGTAGGTGCTGACACCATAGTCTTGCGCCGGCAGTGCCTGGCACTGGCAGCCGCCGTTCTGGTTGCCGACACCGTAGAAGGCCAGCGGCGACAGCGCGGTGCCGGTGCTGTTGAACTGCAGACGGTTCACGGCGGCCAGAGTCGGCTCGACGATCAGGCCCTGGAAGCTGTAGTTGGTGGGCGACACGTACGGCAGGCGCAGGAAGCCCGGGCCGCTGGTGTTCGGGTTGCTGACGCGCGATGCCTGGTTGAACCACGAGCGATTCTGCTGCGACTCCACCGAGTTGATCGGATCCATGCCGTAGTCCGAGATCGAACCGATGACATTGAGGCGATCGCCGAACTTGTGACCGAAAGCCAGGCCCACATCGTGGTTGCGGCCGTCGTTGCGGCTGGTCTGGCCCGTCTGGGCGTGGATCTTGGCGCCCTCGAACTTGGTGTCGAGCAGGAAGTTGACCACACCGGCCACGGCGTCGGTGCCATAGCTGGCCGAGGCGCCGCCGGTGACGGTCTCGATGCCCTTGAGCAGCATGTCAGGGAAGACGTTGACGTCTACGGTGCCGAAGCGGTTGCTCGACACGACGCGGCGGCCATCAAGCAGCACCAGCGTACGGTTGATACCGGCGCCGCGCAGGTTGACGTTTGAGCCACCCGAGTTCTGGCCACCGAGCATGCTCTGCGGCGTGGTGTTGCCAAAGAACTGCGGCAGCTGCGACAGCGCTTC
>CANFSB010000093.1 GCA_947449495.1 Pseudomonadota bacterium | reverse complement strand
TATGCCGTCGTGTTCATGAATTATCTGGCCGTGATCATGTCGCGCGGCCATCCGGTCGAATATTTTATTGAGGGTGGTCGCAGCCGCACTGGCCGACTACTGGCACCTAAGACCGGCATGTTGTCGATGACGGTACGTAGTTTCTTGCGGCAACCGGTGCGCCCGGTGGTGTTTGTGCCGGTGTATTTCGGCTACGAGCGCGTGATGGAAGTAGACAGCTACGTGGGCGAGTTGTCTGGCAAGCCCAAGCAAAAAGAATCCTTCATGGGCTTGGTGCGCTCACTGCGGCGTTTGCGTGAGCGCTTTGGTCGCGTGCACGTCAACCTGGGTGAGCCCGTGCACCTGAATGAGTTGCTCAACCAGCATCAAGCAGATTGGCGCCAGCAGCCGGTCGATGATCAAGGTCGTGCACCGTGGGTGGCGCCGGTTGTCGATGAATTGGCCGGGCGCATCATGCGCAACATCAATGCTGCAGCTTCAGTCACGCCTATCAATCTGCTGGCGCTGACGTTGCTGGCCACACCCCGCAATGTGCTGCGTGAAGCAGATCTGCAGAGTCAGTTGCAGCTGTATCTACGCTTGTTGCAGGCCTTGCCGTATTCAGAGCGGGTGACAGTCACAGAGCTGGACGCAGCAGGCATCATTGCCTATGGCGAGGGCATGAGTGCTGTCGTGCGCTCGGCGGCCGAGGGTTCTGGCGCTGGAGATTTGGTCGGTTTGGAGCCGGCGCATGCCCCAGCGATGACCTACTACCGCAACAACGTGCTGCATCTGTTTGCGTTGCCGTCGCTGATCGCTTGCTGCTTCATCGCCAACCCGCGCCTGCGCACCGAAGACATCCATCGTCTGGCGTGGCGCATCTATCCGTACATTGGCAACGAGATGTTCCTGCGCTGGACGGAGGAGCAATTGGCCGAGGTCACGATCCACACGTTGCAGGTGCTTGGCGGCTTGGGCGTGCTGGAAGGCAGCGTGGAGCAGGGCTGGTGGCAGAGGCCGCGCGCCGACAGCGCCGAGGCCATGCAGTTGTCACTGCTGTCGCAGCCGACCATTCAGGTGATCGAGCGCTATTACTTGCCGCTGGCGTTGTTGCAGCAAGCCGGCAGCGGCGTGCTGACCGCCTCCGAGTTGCAAAAGCGCTGCGAACGCACTGCCAAGCAAATGGTGGCGCTGTATGGCTATTACGCCCCCGAGTTTTTTGATCGCAGCCTGCATGAGGCGTTCATCAGTCTGCTGCGCAAGCGCGGTGTGTTGAGCGCTGATGCCGAAGGACGACTGCTGTTTGACGAAGTGGTGCTGCGCATAGTCGATGATGCGCAGCTGGTGCTGTCCGAGACGCTGCGTCACAGCATCCTGCAGGTCACTCATTCTTAGTCGCGATCGCGCACTTTGCCGCGCATCTGCTTGACGCGTTGATCGTGGGCTTTGGTTTGTAAGCGCCGCTGTTTTGACGCGCGGGTAGGGCGCGTGGCGCGGCGTGGCACTGGCGCGATGCGCGCCGCTTCAACCAGTGCCTGCAAACGCGCCAAGGCTTCGCGGCGATTGCCTTCCTGGGTGCGGTGGTTGCGCGCAATGATCAGCAGTTCATCGGCATCGGTGACGCGGCGGCCTGCCAGCACGCGCAGACGCGCCTTGGACGCCTCGTCCAACACGGTGGTGCCGGCAAGATCAAACCGCAGTTGCGCAGCAGTAGAGAGCTTGTTGACGTTCTGACCGCCGGGACCTGTGGCGCGCACAAAGCTGATGCTGATATCCGCGTCGGGCAGTACCAGCGGCTTCACGCGCCGCCACCGCGCGTCTGTACGACCCGTACATCGTATTGCGCCACCGGTATGGTGATGCCGGCTTGTTTGAAGTGTTTCCAGATCGAGCGGTTCACATCAGAGCGCACGTTGTTGACGCCGTCTGCCGGATCAGTGATCCAGAAGCGCAGCTCCAGATCGATACCGTGGTCGCTAAAGTGCATCAGTCGCGACACGGGCGCCGGATCGCGCAGCACACGCGGGCTGCAGTACGCAGCTTCCACCAGCAACGTCAGCGCCTGCTCTGGATCGTCGGCATAGCTGATGCGTACTGGCAGCTTGAGACGCACCTTGCGGTCGCTATAGCTCCAGTTGATGACCGGGTTGGTGATGAGGTTCTGGTTGGGCACCAGCGTCTCTACGCCATCACGATCGCGCACCACCACATAACGGCCGCGCAGTTCTTGTACCCAGCCGAAGTTTTCGGTGCTGGTGCCGGTCATGCCGGTGAAGCTGATCACATCGCCAGGCTTGATGGACTTATCGAGCAGCAGCACAAAGCCGCTGACAAAGTTGCTGGCGATGGACTGCAAGCCAAAGCCCAAACCGATGCCAACGGCACCGGTGAGCACGGTGAGCGCAGTCAGGTCGACACCTGCGGCATTGATGCCGATCAGCAGGCCCAGCGACGTCAGGAAGAAATAGCTGAACTTAGCGATGCCGATGCGCGTGGAAGGCGCCAGTGCTTCGATGCGCATGACGCGCTGCTCGATGGCACGTGACACGATGCTGGTGATAGCCAGAAACAGCGCCACCACTGCCAAGCCTTTGAGCAGCGACCACAGACTGAACACGCCCTTGCCCGGGATCAGATCGATAGTATCGAGTGTGCTTTCGAGCACTTCGAGCAGACCGATGAACGAGGCCAAGCCGACTGCCCAAGCCAGCCAGGTAAAGACCAGCTCACGCCGTCCGAGCCAACTGCCGCGCCCTGCAGCCAGTGCCAGCATCCACAAGCCGATACGGCACAACAGCCACAACAATGTCAGGTACAGCGAGTCGTCAAGCACTGTCAGTGGCCACGCCGCTGCGGCAGGCAGCGCGCGGCAGCCCACCAGCACGACCGCAGTGATGAATGGGCCGACGCCCACTGCCAGCAGCTCTGGCAGCCACAACCGCCAGCCGGTACGGCCAGATTGCAACGCTGCCCGTGCGCCACGCGAGGCCAGATGGCCCGCCAAGATGCCGGCAACTGCTGCGCACAGCGCCAGCAGCACCTGCATTAACGCGATGCCCACTGGCAGCGGTGCGAAATCAGCAAAGAGATTGGTTTCAGGCATTGAGGTCCGGTATGGATTCGCTGAGCAGGCGATGGATCTGGTCTTTGAGCATCAGCTTGCGTTTTTTGAGGCGGCGCATCTGCACTTCATCGCTGTGCATATCGAGAGCTAAGCGTTCGATGATTTGATCGAGATCGCGGTGCTCTATGCGCAGCGCACGCAGTTTCTCTATGTTGCGAAACAACTCGCGATCGATGTTATCGAGGCTGTCGTCCGTCATGCGCGTGTGGATCGACCTTTGCCGGGTTACTGCGGCCTAAGCTGCGCCAGTACTGGCGCGATGTCCTCGGGTAGCTTAGCGAAGCGCCCCACCGGACGCCATGCAAAGCCCGGCTGGTGAAAGTCTGACCCTACCGAGCCTGCCAGGCCCTGCAGCCGCGCTTGGCGCAGCAGGCGCGCCGTATCGTTGGGCGACGTGCCGGGCAGACTGACTTCGATGCCGCCGCCCCCGGCGGCCTTGAAAGCCGCGCACAGCTCGCCCAGCACGCCGTTGGAAAACTTGTAGCGGTGCGCATGGGCCAGCACGGCAATGCCACCGGCGGCCACGATGGCCTCGATGGCGCCCTCGATACCCGGCCACTGTTGCGGCACATGACCCGGGCGCTTGCGCCCCAGCCAGCGGTCAAACGCATCCTGTTGGTCGCGGGCCAGGCCGCGCTTGAGCAGCTCGCGAGCCAGGTGCAATCGTGTGGGCACGCCCGGCTGTTGCAGCAGGTCAGTGGCGATGTTCTGGCCGCCCAGCGCCCGCTCGCGTGACAGTTGTTCGCCTATGGCGGCGATACGTGCCCGTCGCAGCGTCAGCAGCTCTGTGCAGCGCGCCTGCACTGCCGCGTGTTGGGTGTTGATGCCTAAGCCGACGATGTGGATTTCCTGCCCGCGCCAGCCGGCAGTGAACTCGATGCCCGGCACAAAGCCGATGCCGTGCTGGGTGCAGGCTGCTGCGGCCTCGGCGCACCCGACGCTGGTGTCGTGGTCGGTCAGTGCCAGCACGCTCACCTTGCGCTTGGCGGCAAGCTCCACCAGCGCCGCAGGCGCAAGGACGCCATCTGAGTGATAGCTGTGGGTATGCAGGTCGATGAGTTCGGACATCTGGCGTTTATGATACCCGCCCATGCAAACACACACCGTCCGCATTGCCGATCACATCGACACCTTGTTGCTCGATCTGGACGGCACCTTGTTCGATCTGGCCTTTGATTCGCGCTTCTGGTTGCAGGTAGTGCCCGATGCTTGGGGCGCGGCCCGTGGTTTGAGCCGCGAGCAGGCTTTGGCGCAGTTCATGCCCAAACTTGCGGCAGTGGAGGGCACGCTGCCTTGGTATTGCCTGGACCACTGGTCGCAAGTGATGCAACTGGATCTGTCTGCCCTCAAGCAACAGCATGCCGATCATGTGGCGTGGCTGCCCGGTGCTCAGGAGTTTTTGCAGCGCCATCGCGCCGCCGGCCGTCGCTTGGTGCTGGCCACCAACTCACACCCCGAGACGCTGCGCATCAAGATGACGCAGATCGATCTGACGCAGCATTTGGATGCGATCTACAGCTCGCATCCGTTTGGCGTACCCAAAGAGGACGCTGCGTTCTGGCCTGCGCTTCTGGCGGCCGAGCTCATCGATCTGTCACGCACGGCGTTTTTGGATGACAACTTGCGCGTGCTGGCTGCCGGTCGCGCAGCGGGCGTGTCACAGCTGATTGCCATCACTCACCCTGATAGCTCGCAGCCGCAAAAGGCTGCGCCGCAGGAGTTTGAATGGGTGTCAGGCGTGGCCCAGCTGTAACAGCCGGGCCGGGGCAGGTCAGCGGCGGCCGCCACCACCGCTGCGGGGCGGACCGCGACGCGGGCCACCACCACCACCGCCGCCACTGCGACGCGGCGGCTCGTCTTCGCGAGGACGGCGCTTGGGGAACACCACATCGGTGGCGATAATCTCTGCGCTAATGGTGCCGCGCGGAACCTTGTGGCCGATGTAGGTTTCGATCTCGGGCAGACAGTGTGCGTAGTCTTCGCAGCCGAAGCTGATCGCGTCGCCTTCGGTGCCCGCGCGTGCCGTGCGGCCGATGCGATGCACATAGTCTGCGCAGTCTTGCGGCAGGTCGAAGTTGTAGACGTGGCTGACATCGGGGATGTGCAGACCGCGTGAGGCCACATCGGTGGCGATCAGCACGGCCAGTTCGCCGCTGTGAAACTCTTTGAGGTAACGCAGACGCTTGTTCTGCGGCACGTCGCCCGAGATGGCCTGGGCGTTGATGTTGTTGGCGCGCAGCACGTCTTCAAGGCGATCTGCCGCGCGGCGTGTGTTGACGAACACCATGGTGCGATGCGCTTCGGCGCTGCGCAGCAGGCCGATCAGCAGCGGCAGCTTCTCTTCCATGGCCGGGAAGTAGATCAGCTGACGCACTTTGTCTGCGGTGATGCGATCGGGCTCGATGCGCACCGTCTCCGGGCTGTTCATGTCTTCGTAGGCCAGCTCGAGCACGCGCTGCGACAGCGTGGCTGAGAACAGCATGGACTGACGCTCTGCCGGCGCCGGCATGCGGCGCAGCAGCTTGCGGATGTCGTCGATGAAGCCCAGATCGAACATGCGATCGGCTTCGTCGAGCACGACTACCTGAATGGCCGTGAGCTCGTACACACCCTGGCGGTAGTAATCGATGATGCGACCCGGTGTGCCGATGAGCACATCGGCGCCGTTATCGAACTGGCGACGCTGCTTTTCGTAATCGACACCACCGAACACGCAGGCCAGCTTCAAGCCGGTGTGCTTGCCCAGTACTAAGGCGTCGTTGTGGATCTGCACAGCCAGTTCGCGCGTCGGCGCAATGATGATGGCGCGCAGCGAGCCTGCGGGACGGTCTTCACGCGCCGGCTTGGTGAGCAGTGTTTGGAACATCGACACCAGAAACGCAGCGGTCTTGCCGGTGCCGGTTTGCGCTTGGCCCGCCACATCTTTGCCGGTCAGGGCGATGGGCAGTGTTTGGGCCTGAATGGCGGTGCAATGTTCGAAGCCTGCATCGGCGATGCCGCGCGCCAGATTGGGGTGCAGGTTGAAGCTGGCATAGGTGGGCGCATCGTCTGCAACAGCCAGAGAGCGCTTGGGCGGGCCAGTATCGACTGGCTTTGCGGCGGCGGCCGGTGTATTGGCGGCGGGCTTGGGCGACCTGGAGCGCGGTTTGCGCGGCGGACGCGGGGCGGAGTGGCCTTGTGAGGCGTCTGCCGGGGGTGAGGTTTGCGGTGTAGCCTGCTGTTGCGGGCTGCCGCCAAAGAGTTTCTTGAACAGCTTAATGATCATAAGACTTCGCGCCGGTTGTGACCGGTCTGGCCGGATGCTTGCAAATCGGGGCAGGACAGGCTAAAAAAGCCTTCAAGAGTTGGCGGCTTTCCAGCCAGCCTTCTTACCCACCCGAACCACTAGTGTAACTGCTTGAACTCGGTCCGTGGCGCGGTATTTGCCCGCAGTCCAGACCACCAAGCCCAATCCCATATCGATATTTGTCCATCCGCTCGTTAGAGCAGCGTTCCCACATACCGGTCCCTATGGAGGCCTCATCGTGAGCAGCCCGCTAATCGTCCACACCACGGACGCTACCTTCGAAAGCGACGTCCTCAAGTCCCCGGAGCCGGTGTTGCTCGACTTTTGGGCAGAGTGGTGTGGTCCCTGCAAGGCCATCGCGCCGCTACTCGATGAGCTCGCCGCCCCCTATCAGGGCCGTGTCCGCATCGCCAAACTCAACGTCGACGAGAATCCCCAGACCATGATGAAGTACGCCATTCGCAGCATTCCCACGCTGATGCTGTTCAAAGACGGCACGGTCCAGGGCCAGAAGGTCGGGTCGCTGTCCAAATCGCAGCTCACCGCCTTCCTGGATAGCAATCTGTGAGGGGCTACCTGGGTAACCAAGGGCGCAATCGCTCTGGCAAAGGCGGCGGCGGTGGTGGCGGTGGCCGTCATCGTGATGGCAATCGCTCTGGTGGCGGTGGCGGTGACCGCAACGTAAACGGCAATCTGGGCGGCCGTCCCGAAGAGGTCTATGACCCCGAGCCGTTTGATCCGGCCGACGACGGCGAGATCATCAGCCGGGCCGATCTGGCGCAATCGCGCCTGTCGATGAACCTCAACGAGCTCAAGGCCAAGCCCATCCACGAGTTGGTCAAGGTTGCCGACTCGATGGGCCTAGAGAGCCTGGCTCGCTCGCGCAAGCAAGACATCATCTTCTCGATCCTCAAGGCGCATGCGCGCAACGGCGAGAATATCTACGGCGAAGGCGTGCTCGAAATATTGCAGGACGGCTTCGGCTTCCTGCGTTCGGCCGATGCGTCGTATCTGGCTGGCCCCGATGACATCTACATCAGCCCGCAGCAGGTGCGTCGCTTTAACTTGCGCACCGGCGATTCGCTGTCGGGTCTGATCCGTCCGCCCAAGGATGGCGAACGCTATTTCGCGCTGATGAAGGTCGGCGAGATCAACTTTGACTCACCCGAAAGCTCACGCAACAAGGTGCTGTTCGAGAACCTCACGCCGTTTCATCCCACGTCGCGGCTCAAGCTGCAGCGCGGCAATGGCAGCACCGAAGACCTGACGGCGCGCACCATCGATCTGGTCTCGCCCATCGGCAAGGGCCAGCGTGGTCTTATCGTGTCGCCGCCCAAGGCCGGCAAGACGATGCTGCTGCAGAACATCGCCACAGCGATCACGGCCAATCACCCAGAGGTCTACCTCATCGTGCTGCTCATCGAC
>CANFSB010000092.1 GCA_947449495.1 Pseudomonadota bacterium | reverse complement strand
CCACCACCTGGTTGAGCAGATGCTCTCAACCAAGCTGCCGACGCCCTGACAGGACTGCAGGATATGACTGAAACTTCATTTGCCCAGTTCCTGCCCGCGCTGCCCGAGATTTATCTCGTCGGTGCCATCTGCGCGTTGCTGATGTTCGATGTGTTCTTCGGCCTCAAGAAGCCGACTCGCACTGCAAGCGTTGCGCTGTTGTTGCTGCTCGGCGGCGCGGTAGCCACATTGATCAGTGCGGACTTTGGTCATCGTCAGGTGCTGTTCTCTGGCATGTACATCGCCGACGACCTGGCTACGTTGCTGAAGCTGGCCAGCTTCCTGTTTGTGGCTATAGCGCTGTTTTATTCGGGAGAGTTTCTGGGGCGGCGCAAGCTGCAGCAGGGCGAGTATTACGTGCTGGTGTTCACCGCGCTGTTGGGCGTGCTGGTGCTCACGTCGGCCGGCAGCTTGCTGATGGTGTACATCGGTGTCGAGCTGCTGTCGCTGTCGCTGTATGCGCTGGTGGCCTTCGATCGCGAGAACGGCGTGGCTGCTGAAGCTGCCATGAAGTACTTCGTTCTGGGTGCTATTGCGTCCGGCATCATGCTGTACGGCATGTCACTGCTGTATGGCTTGTCGGGCACGCTGTCGCTAGCCGGCTTGGCCACTGCGTTCTCGGGCCCCAACAGTTTGGGTCTGATTTTGGGTCTGGCCTTCCTGGTGGTGGCAGTGGCGTTCAAGTTTGGTGCTGTGCCGTTCCATATGTGGGTGCCAGACGTCTATCAGGGGGCGCCCACCTCGGTGTCCTTGCTGGTGGCCAGCGTCCCCAAGATTGCTTCGTTTGCGGTGGCCTACCGCCTATTGGCTGAAGGTCTGGGCGAGGTGTCTGGCACTTGGACACAGATGCTGTCCGTGCTGGCTGTGTTGTCGCTGCTGTTTGGCAATCTCATAGCCATTGCCCAGACCAACCTGCGCCGCATGCTGGCCTATTCGGCCATCTCCAACGTGGGCTTCATTCTGCTGGGTTTTGTGACCGGCACTGGCGACGGCTATGAGGCTGCGCTGTACTTCACACTCGTCTATGTGATGGTGGTGTTGGGTACGTTCGGTGCGATCTTGTTGGCCTCGCGCGAGGGCTTCGAGGCCGACGAAATTGCCGACTACAAGGGCTTGTCGTCACGTGACCCGTCGCTGGCCTTTATGGTCGCGGTGTTGATGTTCTCCACCGCGGGCATCCCGCCGTTTGTCGGCTTCTGGGCCAAGCTGCGCATCATCGAGTCGCTGGTCAATGTGGGGCACTTGTGGCTGTCGATCATCGCCGTGGTGATGTCTGTCATCGGCGCGTTCTATTACCTGCGCATTGTGTGGGTTATGTACTTTGATCCCCCCGGTGATCTGCCGCGCGGGCAGCCGCGTTTGGCGCTGCGATTTGTGTTGGGTCTCAATGCGGCCGCTGCGCTTGGTCTGGGCTTGTTCCCCGATGTGTTGCTCAACGTTTGCCAAACTGTGTTGCACCGCGGTTGATCCGCTGCAACCTTTCCGAGGAGTGCTGACATGACCGAACCTGTTGTCGCTGGCAAAGCGCCCATCGGCGTCAATGTCGAAGAAGGCAAGACGTATTACTGGTGCACCTGTGGCAAGTCGGCCAGCCAGCCGTTTTGCGATGGATCACACCGCGGTGGTGATTTTGCCCCGCAGGCTTACACAGCTACCAAGACCGGGCAGGTGTGGTTCTGCACCTGCAAGCACACGGCGGGCGCACCGCTGTGCGACGGCTCACACAAAAAGCTGCCCTGATAGCAGCCGGGCTTACTGCACCTGCAGCGTAGGCTGTAGGGCAGGGGCCTTGCGGGCCTGATGCGCCTGCTCAAAGGCGTGTGCCAGTGCCAATACCTGAGCGTCCTGCCAGGCTCCTGCAAAGAACGACACCCCCACCGGCAATCCCTGCACAAACCCTGCAGGCACTGTCGCGTGTGGGTAGCCGGCTACGGCGGCCGGCGTTGAACTGCTAAAGCTGCTTGAGCCGTTATCACCATTGACCAGATCGATCGTCCAAGCGGGGCTTTGCGTCAGCGACACAAGCGCTGCTAGTTGATAGCGGCGCTGTGTGGCATCGATGCCTTGAGCACCTGCGATCTGCTTGGAACGTGCCCGCGCTTTTTCATAGGCCGCACGGTCCTTATCGGTCACAGCCTGCGATGACAGCAAGATCTCTTGGCCAAACCACTGCAGCTCCTGCGCGGCGTGAGCCTGATTCCAATCGATCAGTGCGGCCAGTGACGGCAGCTGTGGATGCTGTCGTGCCTGCAGGTAGGCATTGAGATCGTGCTTGAACTCCCACGTGAGTACGGTCAGTTCGTCTTTGCCGTAGGCGCTGTCCGGTGGCAGTGTCACCGGATCGATCACGATGGCGCCCTGAGCGCGCAGCGTGGCAACAGCGGCATCAAGCACGGCTTGGCCGCGGTTATCGGCGCCGCCGATGCTGCGCACGATGCCGATACGCTGACCCTTCAGGCTGGCTGACTGCAATGCATCGGCAAAGCCGGTGCCGTGGCTATCTGCAGCGACAGTGGCCACATCTTTGGCATCGCTGCCTGCCAGCGCGTCGAGTAACAACGCGGCATCACGCACGCTGCGTGCCATCGGGCCTGCAGTGTCCTGACTGTGCGAGATCGGTACGATGCCGGTCCGGCTCACCAGCCCCACAGTAGGCTTGAAGCCGACAACGCCATTGACGGACGCGGGGCAGACGATCGATCCGTCCGTTTCTGTACCCACGGCCACTGCGGCAAAGCCGATGGCCACCGCCGCACCGGACCCGGAGCTTGAGCCGCAGGGACTGCGATCCAGCACATGGGGATTGTGCGTTTGGCCACCGGCGCCGCTCCAACCGCTGCTGGAGCGTGTACTGCGGAAGTTGGCCCACTCGCTAAGGTTGGTTTTGCCCAGAATCACCGCGCCCGCAGCGCGCAGCCGGGCAACGATCGGTGCATCTTGGCTGGCGGGATGGCCTGCCAGAGCCAGCGAGCCTGCGGTGGTGTCCTGCGAGTCGCCTGTATCGATGTTGTCCTTCAGCAGCACCGGGATGCCATGCAGCGGACCTCGTAACTTGCCTGCCTTGCGCTCGGCGTCCATCGCGTCAGCGATGGTCAAGGCGTCCGGGTTGAGCGTCATCACGGCGTTGAGATGCGGGCCTGCGTCATCCAACTGTGCAATGCGATCCAGATAGGCCTGGGTCAGCTGGCGTGAGCTGAGCGTTCCATTGCTCATGCGTTGCTGTAGCGCAGTGATGTCGAGGTTCGCCAGGTCCAGCGCTGGGGTTGCGGCAGCCGGTGTCGCAGGGGCTGGGGTGGTGGGCTTGCAGCCCGCCAACGTGGTCACAGCAAGGGCTGCAATGAGTGCAGATGGGATGACACGGTTGTTAATTTTCATGTAAACTTACCGGCTCTGGTGCGGGGTGGAGCAGTCTGGCAGCTCGTCGGGCTCATAACCCGAAGGTCGTAGGTTCAAATCCTACCCCCGCTACCAATTTAATTGATGAGTTATAGAAAGCCCGCGCAAGCGGGCTTTTTCGTTTTGGGTTGTCGTGTAACCACTGTGGAACCCGATTTACCCAATCCACAAGTTAAAAAGCGACTCGCTGCCTAATTATTAGAACAATTGTCTCGCAACGTGTAACGCGTCCAGTAAACCTCCAAGCCAACTTGGCAATTGGACTGGCTAGTTAAAGAAGGATTAAAGGCAATGAGACCGCAATCAAGGTGGCTTTTCCCGTTGCTCGCGTTCCTCGCCGTAACAGCCAGCGCCGCGGCGCCAACGCAGCTCGAGGCAAACAAAGCAGTGGTAAAACGCTACATCGGGGCCTTGGGAACGAGGCAGTTTTCTTCCGTCGCGAAATCGGTTCAGGCGCGTGACCACAAGCAGCTGCGCAATGAATTCCAGAATTTGAAGTACAACGCCGCCGGTTCCGAACTGGAACGTTTGGGCAAGCCGGACGCCACTGCTATTGCGGATCGCAGCAACACGATCACGCGCCTCCTGGCGGAAGGCGACATTGTCGCTGCAACCTTCCATGTGACCGGCACGCATAAGGCAAACTTCTACGGCGTCTCCGCCACCGGCAAGTCCTTCGACTTCGATGAAGTGGCCATCTTCAAGCTGGCCAACGGCAAGATCATCGAAACATTCCAAATGGCCGATGAAGCCCGCTTTCTACGGCAGATCGGTTCGCGCCTGCCCGCCCGCAAGGACGGTAAGCTGATCGCGCCGCCGATCCCGAACGACACCCGCGTCGGCGACGAGGTGGTGGCCGAACTGCTGGCTCATCCAGAAGATACGGCGGAGTATCGGCACAAGCTGCTGATGGCCTCGTACAAGGCGAAGACCAAGCCGCCTGGCTACACGCCCGCTTCCAGCGTCAGGGCCTACAGTGATCCGTCGCTACGTGCAGGCAACCAGAACACGGTTGATTTGCTCAATGAGATTAAGGCTGCAACCGGCAAGGATGTGCCCGGTTCATTCGCTGCCGCGTGGAGCGGCCGCGAGGACCGGATCGGAACGCTTATCGCCGAAGGCAACCAAGGGATGATGCAGTTCCGGCTCAATGCCCTCAACGCAGGGCCGCTGTACACCATACCGGCCTCCAACAAGCAAATCTTGTCCTGGGAAATAGGCTTTGCGGAATTCGTCGGCGATTCCTGGAAGACCGCTTGGTTCATCGGTGATGAGCTGGGCATGTTCCTGCAGATCGGCGGCCAGGCTGCGCAGGACTTCTACTTCAACGATGTGAAGACACCGCGCTGAACGCGCGCTGATATCTGGTCTTTATCCTGAGGCCTGCCTGGTCAGCACTGTCTGGCGAGGTAGGCCTTTTTCTTTTCAGTGCACTGGAGATGGAGTCGTGCGACTGGGCAACGGCGCGCGACTCCCGTTGGCAATGAACTGGGCGTGCTCCGTATATCGCTTGCCCCCTTACCAATTTGATTGGCAAGTTATAGAAGGCGCCGGCAAGTGGGCTTTTTCGTTTTCGATTGGCGCTGCTTGGCCTATGCTCTGGCTGTTGGATAAAAATATCGCCGTGGGGGCAGTCATGGACGAGCAGAGTTTTAATCGTCGACAGTTGCTGGGTGGTTTGGCGGTCGCTGGCGGTGTCGGCCTGCTGGGTACGGCAGTAGCCGGTACGGCGCAGGCTGCAGAGGCAGCTACACCCGATCTGGGGCCGTCGCAGCCCCCGCCGATCACTGATGTGCGCGACAAGGTGGCCTATATCACTGGTGGTTCCAGTGGCATCGGACTGGGCATTGCTCGTGCGCTGCACGAGGCTGGTGCTCGCGTCATCTTGGGCAACTATGACGATAAGCAGTTTGCCGAGGCGCTTAAGCAATTTCCTGAAGGCGACAAGCGCGTGCAGACCATGGTGCATGACGTCATGGATCGCGACGCCTGGGAGCGTAAGGCCGACGAAATCGAAAAGAAGTTTGGCGCGGTTAACATCTTGGTCAACAACGCCGGCGTCGGTGTGATGTCGGGAGTGGTGGCCGGGTCCATGAAGGACTGGGATTGGGCGATGGGTGTCAATTTCTGGGGCCCGCTGTATGGCGTGCGCACTTTTGTGCCGCGCATGTTGGCCGGCAAGCAGGGCAGCCATATTGTCACGACGACCTCTACCGATGGTGTGCTGCTGGGCACTGCCGGCATCTATGCCGTGACCAAGCTTGCTGTCACTGGATTGATGGAGCAGATGCGCCATGACCTGCGCGCCACCAACATCGGCACGTCCAATCTGGTACCGGGCATGACGACATCGAACTTGGGTCGTACAGAGTCTTACCGCCCCGAGACGATGAAGAACGAGGCGCCGCCTGTGGCTGCTGCGCCGCGTCCGGCAGGTCCACGCCCGGCCATGCCGCAGCCGCCGGCCGATACGCCGCCGCTGTGGGCACGACCACAGACCGCACTGACGGCAGGGCGCTTGGTGGTCAATGGCATCGTCAACAACGATATGTGGATCTTCCCTGCACCGGAATACCGCGTGGGCCTGCAGGCACGTTGCGATGCAATGCTCGAATCGATGGTCGATTATCTGCCTATGCCCGAGCACATTGCCGCAGGTCACGACCGTTATTACCGCACGCCCATCTACGTGCAGGAAGTTGCCCATCGTCGTGCCACGCGCAAGCGCGTCATTCCCGGCGTCTGAAATAAGGAGAACAGGCATGAAACATTCAGTGATCGCGAGTTTGACGCTGGCTCTGGCCGGTGCGTTGTTTGCGGCCAAGCCAGCAAAGGCAGAGGTTTCCTGTACGCGTGGTGGCCTGCAGCAGGCAGTGGATCTATACATTGCTGCGCAGACCAAAGGTGACCTGTCGGGTCTGCCGCTGGCGGCGGGCGTGGGCTACTGGGAAAACATTGCACCGGCCGACATCAAGACCGGCATCGTTACCAAGCCCATGAAGATCGACTTTCATCGCAGTGTGTTTGATACCGATACCTGTCAGTCGTACACGGAAGTGATCGTCACCGACAAGACTGCGCCGTACGTACTGGGAACACGTCTGCGCGTTAATCACGACAAGATCTCTGAAGTGGAGTCGCTGTGGACCACCACGGGCTATTGGCTTTTTAATGCCGACGCCTACCTCAAGTACTCGTCTACAGAAAAGTGGGAGCCGATCGCCGCAGAGCGGCGTGACAGCCGCGGCACGCTGGTGGCCGCTGCTAACGCCTATCTGGATGCCTTCCTGGAAAAGAAGATCGATCGGGTGCCGTGGGGCTTTCCCTGTGTGCGCATCGAAGGCGGTGCTTATACGGGCAAGGGCACGCCTTCAGACAGTTGCGAGGTCGGCGTGCCGGGGGGTGTCAACATCACCAATCGCCGCTTTGTGGTGGACGAAGTGATGGGGACAGTGATGGTGTTCTGCACCTTTGGTGCCGGTGGTCCCAATGGCGGCAGCGGTGCACCTGACATGCATTTGTTCCGCGTTGAGAATGGCAAGCTGCGCTATGTGCACACGCTGACGCACTTGTTACAGGCTGCGTTCAAGGGAACCAACAGCGGCAGCGCACGCTAGTCGAGTGCTGGATGGGATATCAGGGCGCAGTGCGCGGCAGCCACAGCGTCTCGTAGGTGGGGCTGCGGTTGAGCAGTCCCTCCTTGAATTGCGCGATGCGATCAACCGGTGGGGCAGGCGTGTTGCAGCGCTGCAGCAAACACCAACCCAGCGCCATTCGACCGCCCTCTGGATGCAGACCTGCCAGTTCGAGCAGCGTCGGATACATGTCGAAGTGGGTGATTTCATTACCCAGCGGCAACTCTGCCGGTCGCGTCGCGATCATGTTGAAGATCACTCGGTTTGCGCTGCCTTCGAGCGTGTCGTGAATCGGGTTTTCCATCGCGATATGGTCGCCCTGCACCAGCACGGCAATGCGATCGAGCCAACCGCGGGTTTCGATGTAGTTGATGAACTCGGCTACTTGGCCTGCTGTGCAGGTGACGATGTCAGGGAAGTCGCGCGCGCCACGACGCCGACATTCATCGCTCATCAGTCCTTTGGGCCCGTGTGTGTCTACGGTCAGGATCGTTAGGTTGAAAGGCTTGCCAGCAGCCATCAGGCCATCAAGCTCTGTCCGCGCACGTGCCAGCAAACGGTCATCGCGCAGACCCCAGGCACGCATGCGTGTTGCGGGTTCGCCTGCATCGATCCATTCCTTGGCGCCATACACGCGGTCATAGCCGTGATTGCGTAGGAACAACCCCATATCCGCGAATTCCAGATCCGGGCCATTCATGAACACGTTCTCGTAGCCGTGTTGACGCAGAACATCGCCAAGACACAGAGCGCCGGGAAGAAACTGTCGCAAGTGCACGCGCGGATCGTCTGGTGAGGGTAGCAGCGCAACTTTGAGTGGCACCCCGCATTGCGTGCTCACGATACCGGCGATCGTCCAGTGCGCGCCTTT
>CANFSB010000091.1 GCA_947449495.1 Pseudomonadota bacterium | reverse complement strand
CCGGTAGTGCCGCCGGTATATTGCAAAAAAGCCAAGTCGTCATGGCCGATATCCACCGGCGCCAAGGCGGCATCCCGCGCGCCATCCAGCACTGCTGGCAAACGCAGTGCGCCCTTGATCTGCCAGGCAGGGATTTGCTTTTTGACGTAGCGCAGGACTGCGTTGACTAATTGCCGCTTAGGAAATTCGAGCAGGTCACCCACTTGAGTGACCACGACGCGACGCACCTGCGTTTCACCGATGACGCGCTGCAGCACATGGCAGAAGTTTTCAAGGATGACGATGGCAGTAGCGCCGGAATCGATGAGCTGATGGCGCAGCTCGTCGGCGGTGTACAGCGGGTTGGTGTTGACGATGACCAGTCCGGCGCGCAGCGCGCCGAGCATGACGACCGGGTACTGCAGCAGGTTGGGCAGCATGATGGCGATGCGCTCGCCTTTGACAAAACCCTGCTGCTGCAGCCAAGCGCCAAAACAGGCCGACAGCCGGTCTATGTCGCAGTAGCGCAGCCGCTTGCCCATGAGGATGTAGGCATCGCGCTGCGCGTGCAGTTCAAAGCTGTGCTCTACCAAATGCCGCAGCGACGTGAATTGATTGACGTCTATCTCGGCGGGAACGCCGGGCGGGTAGTGTTTGAGCCAGATTTTGTCCATGGTCTGTCCTCCGTGCGCAGTCAGCGGGTCAGCAGCGGCTGCAGCCGCGGCCAGACGTTGGCCAGCAATAAAGGCTGGCCGCTAGCATTGGGGTGCAGACCATCAGCCTGCATGTAACGGTCTTGCAAGGCCACACCTTCCATCAGCATGGGTACCAGCGCAACGCGCTGCGTGGCCGCCAGCTGCGTGAACATCTCGGTAAAACGGGTGTTGTAGGCCGGACCATAGTTGGGCGGCAGCTGAATGCCCAGCAGCAGCACCTTGGCGCCGGCCTGTTGGGTCAGCTTGATCATGGCCTGCAGGTTGTCCCTCACGGTGGTCAGCGGCAGACCCCGCAGGCCATCGTTGGCACCCAGTTCTAGAATAACCAGCTGCGGCCGGTGTTGCTGCAAGGCGCGCGGCAGTCGTGCAATGCCGCCGCTGGTAGTCTCGCCGCTGACACTGGCATTAACCACCGCTGCACCGTAACCTGACTCTTGCAGCTTGCGCTGCAGCAGCTGCGGCCACGCGGCTGCGTCGCCCAGACCGTAGCCGGCGCTGAGACTGTCACCAAACACCAGTATCGTGGGGTTCGGTGCAGCTGCAAAAGCGCTGCCACCGCACAACACGACAGCTAAGACGAGTACCCCGATGACGCGCAAGATAGTTCTCAAGGCGCAGGATTTGACTCGCAAGGTTAGCAGCCCCGGGGGATCGCTGACCATTGTCGATGGCGTTTCACTGCAAATCGAAGCAGGAGAAACCGTGGCGCTAGTGGGTGCCTCCGGTGCTGGCAAGTCCACCTTGCTGGCATTGTTGGCCGGCCTAGACCTGCCAACAAGCGGACAGGTCTGGATCGACGGGACCGAAATCACAGCGCTGGACGAGGATGCCCGGGCGCAATTGCGTGCCGAGCGGGTGGGTTTCGTTTTTCAGGCCTTTCACTTGTTGCCAGCGCTGACCGCTCTGGAAAACGTCATGTTGCCGCTGGAGCTGGCCGGTCATGGCGACGCCCGAGCTGTGGCACTGGCGATGTTGCAGCGAGTGGGCCTGGGTGAGCGTGCCGGCCATTACCCGCGGCAACTCTCTGGTGGCGAGCAACAACGGGTGGCGTTGGCGCGAGCCACGGTCACCCGACCGCCTGTGTTGTTTGCCGATGAACCCACTGGCAACCTGGATACAGTGACTGGCGAAGCTATCTGTCAGCTGCTGTTTGAGCTCAACGCTGAAACCGGCACCACCTTGGTGTTGGTCACTCACGACACACAGCTGGCGGCCCGTTGCCAGCGGGTACTGACGCTGCACGCCGGCCGGCTGGACTAAATCGCATGCGTGCCATCCGACTCGGTTTACGCATGTTGATGCGGCAGTGGCGCTCTGGCGAACTGGGCGTGCTGCTGCTGGCGCTGACTGTGGCAGTCGGCGCTCTGGGTGGTGTGGGTTTGCTGGTAGATCGCATCGAACGCGGCCTGCGTGCCCAAGCTACCGAGGTGCTAGGTGCTGACTTGCGCCTGCAATCGCCGCAACCGCTTTCAGCAGACTATGCAGTGGCTGCACTGCAGCAGGGTATGCGGGTATCGCGCATTACCTCCATGTTGTCAGTGGTGTTGTACGGTGATGTGACTCAGCTGGCCAATCTGCATGCCGTGGCCGACGGTTATCCCTTGCGTGGCACAGTGCGTGTCACCGATGCGCCCTACGGTGCGCCTCGCGATGTACGCGGTATTCCAGCGCCGGGTGAACTGTGGGCCGACTCGCGACTTACGGTGGCGCTGGGCGCGCAAGTCGGTGATCTGCTCTCGGTAGGCAGCGCGCAGCTGCGCATCACACGCATTCTGGTGTCACGCCCCGATCAAGGCACTGGCTTTGCCGAATTGGCACCGTCTCTGTTGATGAACGACGCGGATTTGGCAGCCACTGCGCTGCTGCAGCCCGGCAGCCGTGCCAGCCGTGCGGTGCTGTTTGGTGGCAACGAGTCACAGGTCGCCCGGTTTGCCCTGTGGATTGCAGCTAATAAGCAGCCGGCAGAACGCCTGCGCGATCTGCGTGAGGCCAGCCCTGAAGTGGCCAATGCTGCGACCCGCGCCACGCGATTTTTATTGCTTGCCAGCTTGGCCAGTGTGTTGCTGGGTGCAGTGGCCGTTGCGATGACGGCAAGACGCTATGTGCAGCGGCATCTTGATGTTGTCGCTTTGCTCAAGACGCTGGGTGCCAGCCGACGCTTTGCGTTCATCTTCAGCCTGGCTCAATTGCTGCTTATCGCAGCATTGGCAATCGTGCTCGGTTCTCTGATGGCATGGCTTGCGCAAGCCTGGTTGCTACAGTTGTTGCAACCGTTGTTGGCAGTGCAGTTGCCATCGCCGGCCTTGCGTCCGTTGTTGCCCGGCGTTGCAGCTGCCGTGTTGTTGTTGTGCGGTTTCGCTCTGCCGCCTGTGCTGCAGTTGGCACGCGTACCTGCTATTCGCATTCTGCGGCGCGACATGGACGCACCAGCAGCGGCGATGACGCTGGCCTATGGACCTGCAGTGCTGGCCATCGTTGCAATGATCTTGCAGGTCACCCGTGACTGGGCGCTGGCCGGTTGGTTCACGCTGGGGCTGGCGGGTAGTGTGTTGTTGTTGGCCGCTGCAGCGTGGGTACTGGTACGTAGCGTCGGGCGTCTGCGCGGCGGTGTGGGCGTGGCCTGGCGCTATGGCATTGCCAATCTGGCGCGGCGTCGCGGTAGCAGTGTGGTGCAGGTCATTGCGTTTGGTTTGGGTCTGACGGCGCTGCTGCTGTTGGCGGTGATCCGCGGTGATTTGATCGAGAGCTGGCGCGCCAGCTTGCCAGCCAGCGCACCCAACTTTTTCTTCGTCAACATTCCTGCAGATAAGCGCGATGGCTTTGTGCAGCAGTTGCAGACGGACGGTGCGGAGCCTTCGCGCCTGTGGCCCATGGTGCGAGGGCGTCTGTTGGCGATCAATGAACAGCCGGTGCAGGGACGCAGCTTTCCCACACCACGAGGTGACGGCTTCGCACGCCGCGAGCAAAACCTCAGCTGGTCTGCGCAGCTGGGCGCAGGCAATAAAGTCATCGCCGGGCGTTGGTTTGATGACGCCGATGCGGGTAAGCCGCTGGTCTCTGTGGCGGTGGACTTTCAGGAGGCGTTGGGCCTGAAGCTGGGCGATCAACTGCGGTTCGATATCGCCGGCGAAACATTTGATGTCACCGTGGCCAGTGTGCGGGAAGTCAAATGGGACAGCTTGCAGCCCAACTTTTTTCTGGTGTTTGCCCCGGGCCTGCTCGATGCAACAGCAGGGACTTGGATGACCAGCGCACGGTATCCGCCGGCTCAGGCTGCCAAGATCTCTGCATTGGTGCGCGCTTATCCGAGTGTGTCGGTGTTCGACATGCAAGATCTGTTTGATCAATTGCGCGCCATGATCGACAAGGCCGTGTTGGCGGTGCAGGGCGTGTTTCTGTTCACGCTGCTGGCCGGACTTACAGTGCTGCTGGCAGCCGTGCAATCGAGTCGTGATGAGCGGCGCTACGAAAGTGCTGTGCTGCGTACCTTGGGCGCACGCTCGACCACTATCTTGCAAGGTGTGCTGGTGGAGTTTGGCGCCTTGGGTCTGGTGTCGGGGTTGCTGGCTGCCTCTATTGCCACTGCCGGTGGTTGGCTGGTCTCCAGCAATTTGCTCGATGTGCCGTATCGCCCGGACTTGCGTCTGTGGTTGGGCGGCGTGGGTGGTGCCGTGTTGCTGGCCTGTCTGATGGGCTGGTCTTCCACGCGTCGCGTGATACGCGAACCGCCGCTGGGCGTATTGCGCGATCCTTAACAGTGACGGTCGACGCCAGCGCTGTGGTGCGTTACAAGATGCAGTACAGATGGTAATGAGCGCATGACCACGGAACTGTTTGCCAACGACATGGTGATTTTCTCGCTGGTGGTAGAGCACAACGGCTTTACCGCAGCAGCCCGTGTCATGAAAGTGCCCAAAGTACGGGTTACCCGTTCCGTGGCATTTCTGGAAAAGCAGTTGGGCGCACGCTTGCTCGAACGCACTACGCGGCGCATTCACATCACCGATGCTGGCCGAGCCGTGCTGGCACATTGCCAGCGCATCGCCGCCGAAACCGAGGCCGCCCGCATAGCGCTCATCCCCGTTGCAGCGGGGGTTTCGCTGCGCATCAGCCTCGACAATGGGTATGCGCGCGCCTTGATTGCACCGTTGGTGTCGCGCTTTCTGCAGACCCAGCCCGAAGTCGTGCTGCGTCTGTTGCATCCGGGTGAGCCCGAGTCCGAGCTGTTCGACGTGCAACTGCGGGCTGATGGTCAGGTGACTGCCAGCGAAGTGGCGATGTCGCTGGGCAGTCCGCCGCTGCTGCTCTGCGCCAGTCCCACGTACTTGGCCGGTCGCACGTTGCGTATCCCCAGTGAGTTGGCCGGACATGCTCTGTTGTGGGCCACGTCCGCGCAGAATCCCGTGCTGCGCCTCACCAAAGGCGGTGGCGTGGTCGATCTGCGCTGCACGCCCCGGCTGTCTACGGCAGACCCGCTGCAACTGCATGCGGCGGTGGTCGCAGGGTTGGGCATTGGCGTTCTGCCCGAGTTCATGTGTCGCAGTGGCCTGGCTACCAAACGGTTGGTGCGAGTCATGCCCGACTGGGAGTTGGTCGATCGTCTCGATTTGCAGGCGGTCAGTCCGGCGGACCGGGCCAATGAGCCGGTGGTGCGCAATTTCGTGCGGTTTTTAAAGGCTCACGCTGTGCCCGTGTTGGCGGGAACTTGAACGCTCTCTGAAGTACACTTTGTTGCAACGGCAACGGGTTCTGTGCCGAACATCAATCGAGGCCTTTCATGTACCACGCTCCCCTCAAAGACATGCGTTTCGTTATGCACGAAGTGCTCGGTGATGGCGCGCTGCAGCAGTGGTATGTCGATGTCGACTATTCGGGCGAACTGGCCGACAGCGTGCTGGATGAAGCCGCCCGCTTCGGTGAGCAGGTGCTCGAGCCGATCAACAAAAGTGGCGATCTGGAAGGTGCACGCTGGACACCAGAAGGTGTGCAGGTGCCAGCCGGCTTCAAAGAAGCCTATCAGGCTTATACCGAAGGCGGCTGGACCCAGCTGTCTGTGCCGGTGGCTGACGGCGGTCAAGGCATGCCGCAATTGCTCAACTCGGCGGTTGAAGAAATTTTCTTTGCGACCAACATGGCGTTCTATCTGGGCACGTCGTTGGCACGTGGCGCAGTAGAGGCCATCACGGCCTCTGCAGGAGCGGAAATTCAGCAGCTGGTGCTGCCCAAGCTGGTCAGCGGCGAGTGGATGGGCACCATGAACCTTACCGAGCCTCAGGCCGGCTCGGATCTGGCGTTGCTGCGGTCGCGTGCGGTACCCGAAGGCGACCACTACCGCATCTACGGCCAGAAAATTTTTATCACCTACGGCGATCACCAGATGACGGACAACATTGTCCATCTAGTGCTCGCACGTATTGATGGTGCACCGGCAGGTACGCGCGGTATTTCGATGTTCCTGGTACCCAAGCGTCTCATCAACGCCGATGGCAGCAGCGGTGAGCTTAACGATGTGCGCTGCCTGTCGATCGAACACAAGCTGGGCATTCATGCCAGCCCGACCTGCGTGATGGCATTTGGCGAGAAGCAGGGTGCTTTGGGCATGTTGCTCGGTGCGCCCAACAGCGGTCTGGCGCACATGTTCATCATGATGAACGCCGCGCGTCTGTCGGTCGGTGTGCAGGGATTGGCACAGTCCGAGCGCGCGTTGCAGCAAGCCTTGGATTGGGCGCGTAACCGCGTGCAGGGCAAGCTTGCTGGTGGTGATCCAGCGGCAGGGCCCGTGGCTATCATCGAGCACCCCGACGTCAAACGCATGCTGTTGTCGATGAAGGCGCGGACTGAAGCCATGCGTGTACTGGCTTATACCGCCGGCCTGGCCTTGGATGAAGCCCATCACCAAACCGACGCCGCGCGCCGCGCTGTGGCGTTAGCTCGCGCCGAGTTGCTCACGCCGGTGGTCAAGGGTTGGTGCACCGAGATTGCACTGGATGTCACGTCCACTGGTGTGCAGGTGCACGGTGGAATGGGCTATGTCGAAGAGACCGGTGCGGCTCAGTTCCTGCGCGATGTGCGCATTACCTCAATCTATGAAGGCACTACTGGCATCCAAGCCAACGACCTGATCGGCCGCAAGCTGATGCGCGACAAGGGTGCGGCGATGGCTGCGCTGATAGCCGATTTGCGCAGCAAGCTCGATACCGCCACAGCGCACACTCCGGGTGTTGCTGCTGCACGCGACGCAGTCCAGCACTTAGAAACCGCCACTGCTGCGCTGTTGCAACTGCAGGCCACAGCGCCTGCCGAGGCGCTGTCTGTAGCAGTGCCCTATTTGCAGCTGGTGGGTTTGGTGGTCGCCGGCGCACTGATGGTGCATGCGGCCGATGTGGCGGCTCGCGCCTTAGCTGCCGGTGCAGCCGATGCGCCGTTCTATACCGCCAAGCTGGTCACGGTGCGTTTCTATGCAGAACAACTGTTGCCGGCCGCCTCGGGCTGGGCACAGGTTGTGCAATGCGGTGGCGCGAGTGTCGCAACAGTAGATGCTGCGCTGCTGTAAAGCAGCGCTGCGCTAACTGGTGGCAGATTGACGCAGTGCCAGATGTGCATCTAGCGCGCGCTGACGCGACAGCTTCAGATCAACGATGGGTGCCATCGCACTGGCCACGGCGCCCCCCGGCAACCATCTGCGCCGGTAGTCGCCTGCCGCGTCAAACTTCTGCGCTTGGGTATCTGGATTGAAGATGCGAAAGAACGGCGCAGCGTCGGGGCCAGTGCCGGCGACCCACTGCCATCCCAACGCATTGCTGGCCAGATCTGCATCCACCAGCGTGTCCCAGAACCAGCGCTGACCCTCTTGCCATGGCAGCAGCAGGTTTTTTACCAGCAGTGAAGCGGCGATCATGCGTACGCGGTTGTGCATGAAACCGGTTTGCCATAGCTCCCGCATCCCCGCGTCAACCAGTGCAATGCCGGTTCGACCCTGTTGCCAGGCGCGCAGTGCTTGCGCATCGTCGCGCCAAGCCATGCGCTCAAAAGCCAAGTTTTTTGGTCGTTCGGGCAACTGCGGAAAATGATGCAAGACGTGTGCTGCGTATTCACGCCACACCAATTCGGCTACATAACGCCCCTCGCGCCAGCTGCTGTCACCGTTGCGCTGACTGGCCTTGCCGATCGCGGCCCACACTTGTCTGGGCGACACTTCACCGTAGTGCAGATGCGCAGACAATCGCGACGTACCGTCGATGCCCGGCAAATCGCGTGCCTCCGG
>CANFSB010000090.1 GCA_947449495.1 Pseudomonadota bacterium | reverse complement strand
GGTTTCAGGCCCAAGCGTTTCGTTTACGAAATCCAGGACTTCGCGACCACGCTCGCCAATGCATCCGATCACGATGACGTCGGCGGCAGAGAATTTGGTGATCATTCCCAGCAGCATGCTCTTGCCAACACCACTGCCTGCGATCAGACCAATGCGCTGGCCCTGACCCACCGTCAAAAATGAGTTAATGGCGCGAACGCCAACATCCAGCGGCTCGGTGACTGCAGCTCTATCTAACGGATTGAGTCTGTCCCCCCGCAGCGGCACAAACACATCTGGCTCGATGAGCGGACCGCCGTCAAATGGCAGTCCTAGGCCATCAAGCACCCGGCCGAGCATCGAATCACTGACACCGACACGAGCCGTGTTGGTCAAAAGCCCAACAGCAGCGCCCGGCGTAAGACCCGAGATGGAGCCCAAGGGCATCAGCATGATCTCGGAGTCACGAAAGCCAACGACTTCGCACACAATGGGCTTGCCGTCCTCGCCGATAACCTCACAGGCCGAACCCAGCGGTGCACGCACACCGCGGGCCGTCAGAATCATGCCGGTGACGCGCGTCAGCACACCACGCTTGGCCGGCTCTGCCACACGAATTTGGGCAAGCTGTTCACCTAATTGCAGCAAGGTGTTCACGGCTCACTCCCTGCCACGCCGCGACAGATCTGCGGCAATGGCCAAAGCGGCCTCACGCACGTCTCGCATGCGGTTCTCAAAGCGGTCGTCTACAACTTTGTCCATGACGCGCAAACTTGCGCCACCGGGCACCACCAATTCATCACCTACCAGACTTAGATGACTCAAAGGTGTTGTGGCGCGCTTTAGCGTCTCTATGTCTGCTGGGTTCATATGAACTGTCATTGGCCCGGAAACTTCGTTACCGGGTCCTGCACTAGACCGGATAACCGTCTCGACGTAAGCCGCGAGTGCGTCAGGCTCTGCCAAATGCTGCCTAGCCAGCTGCCCCGCCATCTCCACTGCAGCCTTGGCCAGTGGTGCCACCAGATTCAATTCCAGTTCTTGCTGCCGTGCAGTAAATCCACGCGCAACCTCATCCATTGCACTAATAGCCGTATCCAAGGCTGCGCCCAACTGGGCCAATGCCTCCTCTCGACCGCGCTTATAGGACTCGTCGACCCGCAACTGCAACTCCCGCGCTTCCTGTTCAATCTTTGCGACATCGACAAGACGCTGCTCTTCTTCCGCAGACAGTGCATTGACGACTGCAACAGGTGAAGCCTCTGCCTCAGCGGCATCACCAGACTGCTGCCGCTGAAACTCGCGCAATAAAAAACCAGCGCGGTCGACAGCAAAGCTGCGAGCCGAAAACACTGGCTCTTGGCTGATCGCTTCGTGCGATACAAGCAGTACAGGTTCAAAGGGAGACCGGCGTGACATCGTAAGAGCCGTCAGACGTAGTCCGCGCCACGACCAGAGAGCATCATTTCACCGGCGTCAGAGAGCCTACGCGCACTACGCAGTATCTGCTTCTGAGCCTCTTCGACCTCTGAGAGGCGAATGGGGCCGCGGCTCTCCATTTCGTCAACAAACATCTCTCGAGCTCTGGCAGACATGTTGGACAGGAACTTGTCTTTAACCATCTCGTCAGCGCCCTTCAGAGCCACCATCAGCAGCTCAGACGGGGCGGCGCGCATCAAGGTCTGAATGCTGCGATTGTCGCAACCCACCAGATTCTCAAATGCAAACATATTGTCTTGAATTTTTTGTGCCAAATCTGAGTTCTGCGCGGTCAGCCGCTGCATGAGCAGCTGCGCAAAATCGGCCTTCACGTAATTCATGATCTTGGCAGCGGCCTTTACGCCACCAACACTGGAGGATTTAAGCGAAGAGTTTGAGGAGAACTGCTTGCGCATGATTGTTTCCAGCTCCTGCATCGCAGTGGGCTGAATGGTCTCTAGTGAGGCTACGCGAGCCACTACTTCGGCTCGTAAAGACTCTGGCAAGTAGCGCAACACGTCCGCTGCAACGTCGCATTCCAGAAATGACATGACGATGGCAATGATCTGCGGGTGTTCATCCGCGATCATTTCGGAGATAGACCTGGCGTCCATCCACTGCAGCACTTCAAGCCCGCGATTTGATGCTGTCGGGGCGATGCGGCTCATAACGCTGCTGGCTTTGTCCTCGCCGATAGCAGCCTTGAGCATGTTCTCCAAGTAGTCGATGCCACCGCCAATATTGGTTTGCTTCTTGATGGTGCCAATGAACGAATCCAGGACTTCGGAGACTGCTTCTTGCGACAGATCAGCAACGGAGATCATAGCTGCGCTAAGGTTTTGCACTTCTTTGGGCGCCAGATGGCGAACCACAGCTGCGGCTTCCTCTTCACCCAACAGCATCAGAATGACGGCGGACCGCTGCAAACTAGAAAGTGCAGCAACCTCTGCAAGTGTCTGTTCCCGCGATACGCCACCTGCTTGACCCGAGCCACTGCCCGGAGCGGTTGCCACTGCTGCCTCAGCCATGATGCATAGTCCTTAATTGATCTCGCGAGCGATCAGGTTTTTCAGTACCAGCGCCACGCGGCGGGCATCCTGCGAAACCAGCATGCGCACTACAGTGACCTTATCGTCATAGCTGTTGGCGGTGTCGAGCATCTCTGCAGAGATGCCGGCCTTTTTCTTCGGCTTCATCCGCGACTTGAGCTGCTCCAACGTTTCGCCTTCACGCAGCTCTAACGCTTCTTCCTCGACTTCGGCCCTTGCACCGCCGGCCACGCCCTCAGCGTCAGCGGCCCCTGCCACACCACCCTGAGCAGACATCAAGCGCCGCAGCTCATCGGGACCTGGTGTAGTTGCCACATACGTCATGCGGTTCACTACCGGGCGAATTACCAGCAGCGCCAACAAGGCAATGGCAACGGCCACCAGACCATATTTGGCCAAGTCGATATATTCCGGCTGCTGCCAAATGGGCAGTACAGTCTGGGCAACGGGCGCTTCAAAGCTGGTGCTCATCAGATTGACCTGATCGCCACGCTTTTCATCAAAGCCAATGGCGCCTTTAACCAAGGTCGTCAGGCGCGCCACTTCTTGTTCGCTCAAAGGTTTTGCAGTCGGGGCCGCCCCGCCCGGCGCAACGATTGCGTCATTGACCGCCACGGCGACCGAGACGCGCCGGATATGAGGTGAAGGATCAACCACATACTTGATCGTTTTATCGATCTCGTAATTGCGTGCCTGAGTGTTTTCGGTGTCACGCAGTACGGGCTCTCCGGCAGGCGCAGCGCCGGCAGCCGGTACGTTGGCACCTGCCACGGGCACAGTGGGTTCCGGCGGCGCGTTGGACAATGAGCCTGGCGTGCCCATCGCCTTTTCGTCAGTGGTCTTGATCTGCTTGGACTGCTCCGAACGAACTCGCAGACCCTTGCCATCCGGATCATAGTTTTCGGAGGTCTGTTCGACGATCGAAAAATCCATGTCGAGGTTTACCTGCGCACGGACATTTGCAGCGCCGAACATGGGAGCCAGCAACTGAACTACTCGCTCGGAGTAGTCGGTTTCCATTTTTTGCCGTAGCGCCATCTGCTTGTTGTTGCTGTCTTTCGAGTCGCCCGACTCTGTCAGCAAGCGGCCGAATTGGTCGACTACCGAGACGCCGGCGGGATTTAGATACGGGATGCTCGAGGACACGACGTGCACGATCGCCTGCACCTGACCCTCACTAAGCGTGCGGCCGCTGTAAGGGGTAACAATCACCGATGCTTTAGGTTCGGTACGATCTCTTACAAAGGCGCTCTGGTGAGGCAGTGCCAAATGAACACGCGCATCCTGTACCGTGTTGATTCGGCGGATGCTCTGAGCCAACTCTTCTTCAATAGAAGCGTTGTAGCGCATCTGTTCCATGAATTGGCTGGTACCCAAGGGCATGCCATTCTTGAGCCCCGACAGGCCGGTGCTGACCTGGCGCGGCAGGCCGGCAGTCGCCAGAACAATGCGCGCCTCATGAAAATCTTTTTGGCTGACCTGCAGCGCACCGGTGGCTGGGTCCAACTTGACGCTTATGCCGCTCTTACTCAGCGCTTGCTGCGCCAGATCCTTGTCTGCGTCCGCCATCTCCGGATACAGCACACGAAGCGGCGATGCAGACAGAGTCAAAAAGGCGGCCATTGCCAGCATCAGTACGAGGCCGATGGTCACGAAGGGAGCGGCAGTCCTTACCGCTGGCTGCGCAAGGAAACGCGCGACCATACCAGTAGGCGCAGCAGCATCTGTTCCATCTTGAACGGCCAAGCCGCGGGCTTCAGATGACGTCGTGACGGTTACACCGCCACCCGCACCAGCAGGTCGGGCATCAAATCGTCCGGCCAGGACATCTGCTTCTACTGCTGCCATTTTATTAGATCGCCATGCTCATGATTTCGCGGTAAGACTCCAGAATCTTGTTACGGACCTGGACTGTCGCCTCAAATGCCACCGAAGACTTTTGCATCGATATGACCACGTCGGTCAGCGATACATCCTCGCCACGCGCATAGGCGGTTTGTAATTCTTTGGCGGCGTTTTGCTGCTGATTCACAGAATCGACCGCAGAGCGCATCGACTCGATAAATGAGGGGCCTTTCTGCGATGGTGCAGTTGCACCGGGGCCACCAGCAGCACCAGGAGCAAGATGACTGTGGTCAACAGCTGTCTGCTTGATGGAGTCGCGAGCAGCGCGCAACTGCTCGAGCGCCTGCTGCATTGCAATGGATTGGATGGTCATGAGTTGGCCACCAGCAGTCCGGTCTCTCTATAGCGAGCAAGCTTGTAACGCAGCGTGCGCTCGCTGATACCCAGTCGCGCCGCGGCAGCTGCCTTGGTAGGCGATTCCTTGATCATGGAGAGAATCAAGCCGGCTTCGGCATGGTCGCGCCGCAATGCAAGCGTATCGGGCTGGTGCACGTTGTCGACCGGAGCATCTACAGAGACTTCGGCAGCGACGGGCTGCAGCGACGCAATTGAAGTGCTGCACACTGTCTCGCACAGTTCTGACGACGCACCTTGCGCATCAAAGCCAACTGCAGAGCCGTCTAATCCCAAATGTTCAATTTGCAACCATTGGCCATCCGCAACAATCAACGCCCGCTGTATGACGTTTTCCAGCTCGCGCACATTACCGGGCCACGGATACGTCATAAGCGCCTCCGCAGCGGCGGGCTCTATTCCGGCAATACTGCCGATATATCGGTAACGCTCCAGCATTGCGCACACCAGAGGCCAGATGTCGCCAGGGCGCTGCGCCAGCGGCTTGAGCGTCAAAGGGAAAATACTAAGGCGATAGAACAAGTCTTCGCGGAAGCGGCCGGCCTTGATGTCGCCTTTGAGGTCGCGGTTGGTTGCGGCCAGTAAGCGGAATTCGGTCTTGCGGGCTGTAGTGGAACCCAGCGGCGTGTACTCGCGCTCTTGCAGGACTCGCAGCAGCTTGGCCTGGACTGGCATCGGCAGCTCACCGACTTCGTCGAGGAACAACGTGCCGCCATGAGCTTGGCCAAAGTAGCCCTCAAACTTTTGAATGGCGCCAGTGAACGAGCCTTTTTCATGGCCGAACAACATGTCTTCCACCATAGCCTCAGGAAGGCAGGCGCAGTTGAACGCGATAAAGGGTCCTGAGGCACGCAATGAACGGCCGTGCAGGTGACGCGCAAGCATCTCCTTACCAGTTCCCGATGGGCCACCGATCAACACTGTGACCTCGGTACGCGCCACACGTTCTGCCAGAGCCAGCAACTGGGTGGTGAACGGATCACCACAGACCAAGGTCGCGCTGGTCGCTGCTGCGTTGACTAAGATGTGGGGGGCCGGAGAGTTCACTTACGCTATCCATGTAACTGTCGAAGATCGGCTGGTTACAGCAATGGCTGTGCCATGCGGGAATAGTCCAAGGCTAATCAAACAGTTATGAGTCCCAGGTGAGCTTTGCCCAGCTAGCCTCGGAAATCCGATAGCTGATACTTGCGCAGACGTTCCAGAAAGGTCGTCCTGCGCATGCACAACAGATCCGCAGCGTGGGTAATGTTTCCGGCAGTTGCTCGCATGGCGTTGCGGATCCATGCTGCTTCGAACTCTGCCAGGAGGTGTCGCAGGTCGACGCCACCACTGGGTATCTCTGTCACCGCAGGGGTTACGGCTGTCTCCAAATTGAAACCACTGCCCTCGACCTGAGCTGTTTGTTCAGTCGGGTCAGGCGGCGATGCATCTTCTAGTACCAGCTCTTCCCAGTCCGCCATGGCCAACACGGCAGCGCGCTCCGCTGCGCCGGAATCGACAATGACGCCTGGCCTTCTGGGCAGCATCGATGCAGGGATTTGATTCAAATGCACGCGCCTGCCTGGCCACAGCACAGACAACCGCTCAACAAAATTCAGCAGCTCGCGGCAATTACCGGGCCAGCTGTGCGCCATCATCCACTCTTGCAGATCAGTTGCAGCCTCGACCGGTCCTGCACTTGGCTGAGCGCACTGCCTTGCAAAGTGCTCAAAGAGCACCAGCACATCTTCGTCCCGGTCGCGCAGCGCCGGCACAAGGATGGGGAATACGTTCAAGCGATAGAACAAGTCGGCGCGGAACCTGCCATCGGTCACCGCGTCTTCCAGATGTCTGTGGGTCGCAGCAATCACGCGTACATCGACAGGGCGCGGCGCATCGTCGCCCACGCGATCAACCACGCGTTCTTGCAACACACGCAGCAACTTGACCTGCATCTCCAGACGCATGTCACCGATTTCATCGAGAAACAAGGTTCCAGAGTTGGCCATCTCGAAGCGGCCTTTACGGTCTTCGAAAGCCCCGGTATAGGCACCCTTGCGATGTCCAAACAGTTCGCTCTCGAGCAATTCTGCGGGGATTGCACCGCAATTAACCGGCACGAAATTATTGCGGCCACGTGGAGATAACGCGTGCACAGCTTGAGCAACCAGTTCTTTACCGGTGCCCGACTCGCCTAACAGCAGAACAGTGCTATTGGCTGCAGCAATGCGGCGCACCAGCGCACGCAACTGCCGCATGACGACGGAGACGCCAACCAGTTGAGCCAACGGACCTGTGATGACTTCACTGGAATTCGCAGACACGCGGGGTCCCGATGACCTAGTCGTTTAGATCGATTACCTTACAGTCCAACCATTTTGGTTTGACGCGATGACTGTAGTCCGTTCAGGTTTTCTGAACGGAGAGATGCCGCCAATTCGGAGCTAATCCGAGCCGTCGATCAGGACTTAACCAAGAACATCCTGCGATTGACTGCACCAGCGGTGGCAGGGCTGATGACCGACCAGGCCTCGCGTACCTGCGAGAGCAGATCTTCACATTCGACCAAGTCCGCCTGGCGGGTTGCGCCGGTGCTGTTCATCAGCCGGCCGATCACGAAGCAGTAAAAGTCATCCAAGTGCTCGGCCACTGCCCCGCCCTGCGCCTTGTCGAGCGTGTCCCGCAAGCCAGAGACCACCGTGACAGCGCGAGCGATTGCCGTTCCCGCGGCCCGGTCTTCGTGGCGCGAGGCGTGTTCTGCAGCCAGCCGGATGGCATTGATGGCCGCGTCGTACATCATGATGATGAGATCGCGCTTGTCTGCCGTCGCGCAGCGCGAATCCGTGTCAACCGATTGATAGGCTTTCAAGGCATGGACAGACATGGTGTTACTCCTGCAAATATCCCGTACAGAGATAGAGTCGTCACCAGGCCCCGAAGCTTTAGTAGGTCCTGCAGGTGTTGCGACTGGCCAACACTCTGCAGGACCTGCACCAAACAGGGCGTCAGCCCTTTTGATCCACCAGGATTCCGGTCAGGGAATCCAAGCTACGCCGCAGCTTCAGCGCATCTTCCGACGGTATTTGCCGCACGGTTTCACCGGTCTTGCGATCGGTAACCGTGACGACAATGGCACCAGTCTGCTGGTCAATTGCGATTGTCATCTGCTGGTTAGACACCAGCAGCCGCTTATTGGCGTCCTCTACGCTGGCGTGCAAATCCTCTTGAACGGATTTGGACACCGGCGCAGAG
>CANFSB010000089.1 GCA_947449495.1 Pseudomonadota bacterium | reverse complement strand
TGGCGTCCCCAAGGGGATTCGAACCCCTGTCGCCGCCGTGAAAGGGCAGTGTCCTGGGCCTCTAGACGATGGGGACGTCGAGGCAGGCGCGCATTCTACATGACCTGCGCGCTAACGAAACCTACTTTGCCTGTGCCTGCTCAGTATTGCCTGTGCCCCGGGTCTGGGCAGGCTTGGGGCCCTTGCTTTCTTTGGGCTCTTGACCTGTGGCAGCCACGATATAGCCGCGCAGCAGGCCCACCGTTTCTGTCCAGGTCTTAGGCTCGGGCTCTAAGAACGCACGCTGATACCGGCCTGCCGCAAAATCGATGGGCGTCAGACCCCGCGAGTCTTCTGGCTGCAGCGCAGCGCCTCGCGCCACCAGCAGCTTTACCGTGTCGCTCCAGCCATGCTGAGCGGCGCTGTGCAGCGCGGTCTGCTGCGAACGTGCACGCGCATTCACCTGCCCACCTGCCTCGATCAGCAAGCGTGTGCACTCTGCCGCGTCCGCATCGGTCTTGTAGCGACCGCGCGTGGGATTGGCGCCATGACCCATGCCAGCAGCGACCATCAGCGGTGTAATGCCGTCTTCGTTGGCCAGCTCGATGTTGGCCTTGTGGGCTAGCAGCAGTTTGATCGCTGCCGCATCGCCGCCCTTGGCCGCGCGCATCAGCGCCGTGGCACCGGTCGAGAGCACCTGATCACCACCGCGATCGAAGATGTAATTGCGATACGGCGGACGCAGTTTGAGCTGGATGTTGGGATTGGCGCCGGCCTTGAGCAGCAACCCGGCCACTTCCAAACCCGTGAGCTTGTCTTCGCTGAGCAAATCCGGCCGGCCGCCGCGCGGCAACGTGTTCATGTCGATAGCCACATACAGCGGCGTTTGGCCGTACAGGTCCCACATATCCACATCGGCGCCGGCTTTGATGAGCGTCGCCGCAAAATCAAAATGCAGATTCATCAAGGCAACCAGCAACGGTGAACTGCGCTCCGGGTCAGCCAGGTTGATGTCGGCCTTACCTGCCAGCAGCTCACGTGCGCACTCCACACAGCCTTCACGAGCGGCATAGAGCAGCGGCGTGAAGCCACCCCGGTTCATACCCTTGGGGCGGGGCTCTGCGGTTAAGCGACGCTGCCAATCGCGGATAGCGCCGCGCAGGTTGGGGTTGGCGCCATTAGCCAGTAGCAGCTTGATCATGGCCGGATGGCCCTGCGCCGAGGCCCACATCAGCGCCGTCTGACCTGCCCACTGTTCGCGCGCATCGACCTTGGCACCGGCCTTGAGCAGCAGCTTGGCGGCCTCAAGCTTGCCCGCACGTGCCACGGTCATCAGTGCAGTCTGGCCTTCTGCATTGGCCGACTCTGGGTCTGCGCCTGCCTTGAGCAGCAGCGCGATCAGCTTGGCATCGCCCAGCACAGCCGCCTCAGCCAGCGGTGTCGAGGCAAAGTCATTGCGGGCATTGGGATCGGCCTTAGCCTTGAGCAACGCTTGAGTCAGCAGCAGATCACCAAAATGCGCCGCATAGTGCAGCGCTGTCGTGCCATCGGCTTCGGTGGCGCGAGCATCCGCACCAGCCGATAGCGCATACAGCGCGGTCTCTGGGTCTTGTGCTGCTGCTGCCTGCAACAACTGCACATCCTGCTGCGGCGTGGCCCACGCCGCGTTGCAGCCCAATGCCAGCACACAGGCGCCGATCAGCGCCCTGCCCGCTTGTAGCCGATCACACTTCACTGATGAGCCCTGTGCTGTCACCAAACTTCTCAACTGGTGCACCGGCGCGATCCAGGATAGTGAGCATCAGGTTGGCCAACGGTGCATCCGCAGGTTGCGCCAAATGTTGTCCGCCCTTCACACGGCCATAGGCCTTGCCAAACAACGCCGCCGGCAGCGGATTGTTGTTGTGCATGTCGCTGTTGCTCATGTTGCTACCGAACAAAATCAACGAATGATCCAGCAGCGACCCATCGCCATCGGGGGTTTTGGCCAAGCGATCCAGGAAGCCGTTGAACACCTTGGTGTGGAAGTTCTGCACCTTGATGAGTTTGACCAGCTTGTCGGGGTTGTTCTGATGGTGCGACAACGGATGGAAGGCATCAGAGATGCCCAAGTTGTTGTAGGTGCGCATGCTGACTTCGCGCGCCATCATCATCGACGCCACACGTGTCAGATTGGCCTGATAGGCCAGCGCCATCATCTCGAACATCAACCGCAGATGTTCTTCAAAGTCAGCCGGCACACCAGCCGGTGCGTCGGGCAGCTCTATGCCACCGGTGCCCTGAGTGCGCATCTTCTGAATACGGCGCTCGATCTCGCGCACCGATTCCAGATAGTCCGAGACCATCACCTGATCGTGCGCAGCCAAACGCTGTCGCAGTGCATTGGCATCGCCCGCAACCGAATCGAGAATGCTGCCAGTCTCTTGAACGATGGCCACGCGCTCGTCGGCGGTGTCGCCCTGACCAAACAGACGATAGAACACCTTGCGCGGATTGAACTCCATCGGCAGCGGCTGCGTGGGCGAGCGAAACGAAATGGTGTTGCCGTAGCTGCAGCCATAAGCCGGATCGCACACCGTACCTGCTTCAGTCGATAGCTCCAGCGAGGGGAACGGCGTGTCGTTGCTGATAACGCGCGCGGCCATCTGATCCACTGTCGTGCCAGCACGCGGATCGTGACTGACCGCTGGCGCCACACAACCAAGCCAGGTGCCGGCAATGATCGCGTGTGGCGTGTTGCTCTCGCCGCCGCGGTTACGCAGACCACTGACAATAGTCAGATAGTCTTTGTATTTGGCAGCGGGCTCCAGAATCTTGGGGATCTCGAAGTTCTTGCCGGTGGTCTTAGGCGTCCACTCCGACATCACCGCGCCATGCGGGAAGTACACAAAGCCCAGCTTGGGCATAGGTCGAGCCGCGGTAGCAGCCAGTGCCGTGCGCGCCGGAATCATGGCGTCGAGTAGCGGCAGCGCAATGCTGGCACCGGCTCCACGCAACACGGTACGACGGTCGAGATGCTTCTTGGTGATGAACATGACGGCTTACCTCTGCGACTCGGTGGGCAACAGCGCGGCTTGCTTGGGCTGGGCCAAAGCATTGTCGGAAGGCAAGCGCTGCATCTGGAACTGGGGGCTGCGGATGATGGCCATGAACAACGGCAACATGCGGTAGTCCTGGCGTGCGACATCACTGACGATGGCACGCACGGTGGGCATGTCATGCCATTCCATGACACGACCGGTGCCATAGGTCATCAGCTTCTGGGTGAGTGTCTGCACAAACTGGCCAGAGCGAGCAGACAGCGCCTTGCGCAGTTCGTCCGGGCCATTGACTGGCGTGCCGTCGGGCAAGGCCGATGACGTGTCGATCAGCGTGCCAGCCAAGCGATCGCGCTCGCGCGAGCGGCCCACACCATCAAAGCCTTCCAGCGCAAAACCCAACGGGTCCATCACGCCATGACAGGCATGGCAGCTCTTTTGCACACTGTGCTGCGCCATCAATTCGCGCACTGTGAGCAGTTTGGCGCCAGGCAAAGGCTCTTTGAGAGCCTCTACATTAGGTGGTGGTGGCGTGGGCGTGGCGCCCAGCAAGTTTTCGAGAATCCACGCGCCGCGCAGCACCGGTGCGGTGCGGTTGGGATAGCTGGTGACCATCAGCACCGCCGCCTTGCCCAGCAAGCCATTGCGCTCAGACTCGGGCAAGGTCACGCGACGGTACTGACTGCCCTTCACGTCTTTGATGCCGTAGTGCAGCGCCAGCGGTTCGTTGAGGAAGCTGTAGTTGGCCGTCAGCAGCTCGGTGGCTGGGCGGTTCTCGCGAAACACACTGTCAATGAACAGGCGCAGTTCCTCACGGAAGTCCTTGCGGATGTCACCATCAATGTCGCGATGGTTGGCTGCATACGGGAACACCGCAGCATCAGGTTCGATGTCGGCCAGTTTCTTCATGCCCAGCCACTGAAACGCAAAGTCGGCTGCCAGCGTCTGCGCACGCGCATCGGCCAGCATGCGCTGCACCTGCGTCTCGAGCACCTCGGGCTTGTCCAAGTCACCGCGCGCTGCCACATCAAGCAGTTCATCGTCGGGCACGTTGCTCCACAGGAAGAACGACAAGCGCGAGGCCAGTTGCAGATCGTTCAGGCGATAGCTCTCGCCAGGCTGCACACCGGCCGGCGGCGCTTCGGCACGAAACAAAAAGTCAGGGCTGGCCAGAATACGCGTGAGGCCTGCACGAATGCCCTCATCAAAGCTGCGGCCCTGACGTGCCGCGCTGTACGCGCCGATCAAGGTCTGCACATCCGCATCGACCAGCGGCCGACGATAGGCACGACGGGCAATAGTGCCCAGAATCTGCTTGGCGCAGGGCTGTTCGTCGGCAGCTGTTGCCGGTTGGCACACGAAGATGCGCTCGCGGCTGACAGTTTGGCTCACGCCCTTAGTACTAAATGGCCCACGCACTTCAAAGCCGCGCACACGCAGCACGCGCTCTTCACCGCCACCGGGCAACAGCGGCATCAAGCGCGCATCGCTTTCGGCAGCAGTGTGTGCTTTGAAGGTGACAGCCACTTTGCGCTGACCGGCCTTGGCCTGAAAGCGGATGTTCTTAAGCCGCTTGTTGATGGCATCGACTGAAGGATCGCCCTTCTGGTCGATGGAGCGCTGATCTTGATCACCGCCTAGCGAGGTCTCATAGACCTTGCGGCCATCCACCAACACCACCAGCGTGTTGTTGAACTCCATGCCCTCGACCCACAGCGCATGCGCCATGTCGGCCACATTGATCTCGTACTCACCATCGGCCGGGAACACATGCTCGACCACCATGCCGCCGCGCGTACCCAGCGGCAGCCCTTGCACATAGCCAAGCTGCTTGCCGCCTTCGTTGTTGACGTAGGGCGTGCCCACAGGCCGCGCAGCCGGATTGCCCACGGCCATCACCGCCACATTGCGGGCTGCGGCCAGGTATTGATCGAGGAACGAAGGCGACACCTGCAGCACTTTGGCGATGTTGTCGAAGCCGTCGCTGTAATCATCCTGCGGCAACAGCGACGCGGGGTCCAAATCGAGGTTCAGCAGGTAGCGCACTGCATTGGCGTATTCACGGCGGTTCAACCGATGCAGCGACACCTGACCCGGATCCACATGCGGTAAAGCGGCTTTGTCGATGCTGCCTTCGAGCCAACTGACCAAGCCCTGAAGCTGAGCTGCGGGAGGCCGCGGTTGACCCGGCGGCGGCATCAAACCACCGCGCGTGCGATTGAGGACCTTTTCCCAGATCTTGGCATCGGCCGGCACGCTGTCGGCAGCCAGCGTGTCAAACGCCAAGCCGCCCGCCCAATCGGTAGCGTTGTGGCAATCGCCGCAGTACTTACCCAGCGTGGCAAAGTGCCCCTCGGCTGCTTTGGCATCCGGCTTGGTGGCCGCAGGTGCAGCCCAGGCCGTAGACCCGCAGGCCAAAGCCAAGCTCAACAGCACCGATTTCCTGATTCGCATGTCGGTCGATCCCCCAATCCAGGATGCACAAGCACCCTGCAGTCTTGGACCCGATTCTAAGCCTGAAGTGCCCGCGCTTCGCCCGCAATTTGGCGACTGCGCCACAGTTGCCCAAGTACGCTAGAGTGCCTCGCCATGAGCAGCCATAACACTCGGCGCCACTTTTTGGGCGCCACACTCACCGGCGCTGCGGCGCTGGGCTTCAGCCGCCTGGGCTTCAGTGCTTCAACACCCGCCATCGCACTGTCCAGCCAGCGTCTTTCAGACTCACTGCTGTTGATCACCGGCGCTGGCGGCAACATCGTCGCCGCGCGCGATACCGCAGGGCTGCTGCTGGTCGATGGCGGCGATGCCGCAAGCGGTCCGGCGGCGTTAAAGCTGATCCAGCGTGAGCTAGGCGCCCGCAAGGTCCATACGCTGATCAACACGCACTGGCACGGCGATCGCACCGGGCTCAATGACGTATTGGGCCGCGAGGGCTGCAAGATCATCGCCCACGAGAACACCAAGCTGTGGATCTCGACCGATGTGCGCATGACACCCGATGCCACGCCCATCCGCCGACTGCCACCCAAAGCACGCCCCAACGCCACCACCTACGGCAGCGGTGAGCTGCAACTGGGCGACGAGACCGTGCGCTATGGCTATCTGTCGCAGGCGCACACAGATGGTGATTTGTATGTGAAGTTTGCCAAGGCCAATGTGCTGGTGACGGGCGGTGTGGTGGCGGGCACTGGTTGGCCCACTGCCGACTGGGTGACCGGCGGCTGGATCACCGGCACAGTCAACGGCTACAAAACGCTCATCGACCAATGCGACGATGCCACGCGCGTGGTCACCGCCAACGGCACTGCGCTGTGGAACAAGGCCGCGCTGGTCAGCGAACAGGCCATGCTGGCTAACATTGCCGATCAGCTGACCAAGATGCTGCGCAAAGGCTTTGCGCCGGCGGACATGTTGGCTGCCACACCGGCCAAAGACTATGAAGCCAAGCTCGGTGATGCCACGCAGTTTCTGACCGAATCGTTTAAGAGTCTGTGGCCACGCATGGCCCCCGACGCCTGAGTCTGGATCAGGGCCTGCCCTTCAAAAACCGCAGTGCTTCTTCAGTGTTTTCGCGCTCACGCGACGGCACTGCGCGGCGTGCATTGGGCACGCGCTCTTCAGCCGGCGCAGCCAGCACCGGCGGCGTATTGACGATCAGTGGCTTGGCATTGGCCAATTCGTTGTCAGCCGCATCGGCCGCCAATTCCACTAGCGCAAAGGCTGTACCTTCCGTGGCACGCAGGCCCAACACGCACTGACCCCAACCGGCTGGAATCGTCCATTGCGCCGCAGGTTTGTAATCAAGACTGCGCCGTTGACCACTGCAGACCAGATCAAATCCTTGCAGCGTACCGCCGGTGACCTCGGCTACCGTGAACGTACGGCGGCTGAGTGTATGCAGCCATTGCACAGCACCCACGCGCACCCGGGACACCAACATCGTTGCCGTACGCGCCTGCTCTTGAGCGGCACGCGACTGCACAGTGACCGGATCGTCATCGCGCAGCGGCTCAATGCTGTGCAAAGTGGCCTGTACTTCCAACGCCTCGGACAGATAGCCCTGCTGCAAAGCCAAAGCAAAGTGCTGCCGCAACGCCGCCTGCAACAGGTCCTTGGGCAAAATCCACGGCCAAGTCGAGGCGCGCTTCGGGATCAGCGTGCCAGTCGCGGCTTTCTCCTCCACGCGCGGACCATCGCGCAGCGTCGCCATACGGGCGGCACGCAGCGCCTCTTGGGGCTTGTCCAGCCGGCCCAGAATGGGAATCAGCGCCTTGTTCAGAAAGGCGAACTCAAACATCGACTGGATCTTAGTGTCGATGAGCTGGGCAACGCGCGCCTCGGCCGCGCTGTACTCACCCTTTTGATACAACGCCTGCACCGCATCGTATTCACGCCGAAAGCCCGGCGAGATCACCATGCCTAGGTTCTGGCTCATGCGCACCACAGTGGTATAGCCGTAGTAGTCGGTCGGTACACCACCCAAGGTGGCCGGCGCAAAGCGCAGCGCAGACACCCGTCGCAGTATCGATTGACCGATCTCTTGCGAGTAGTAGCCGTCGACCAACTGTAGATCTGCAGTGCTGCCGTCGGCTTTGACCGTGAGGCTGACCACTGCGATGGCCTCACGGACGTCGCCACGGTAGTTGATAGAGAGGCCGCCAGCGGCCCCGACCAACTCCCGCGGCGCAACGAACACAGCGTCCGATTGGGCACAGCACAGCGCAGGCCCCAGCAGCAGCACAGCTAGGAACCAGGTTTGCAGTGTCTTCATGGGAAACCCGCGTGAAGAGATGGTGGAGCTAGTCGGGATCGAACCGACGACCTCTTGCATGCCATGCAAGCGCTCTCCCAGCTGAGCTATAGCCCCACAGCGGGAGGGCGGCACAGTACTTAGGCCGCGCTACCCTGTCAAGGTTTGAACTGAGCCGGCGCGTTAAATGACCCGCTGCAAACGCGCCAACACAGTCTCACGGCCCAAAAGCGTGGCTGTGGCATCAATAGGCGGCGACACCGTGCC
>CANFSB010000088.1 GCA_947449495.1 Pseudomonadota bacterium | reverse complement strand
GGCGGTTTGCAGCGTGGTGCCAAAACCATCTACAAGCGTGCCATCGGCTGTAGCCGCCTGTACCGAAAAACTCTTGCCGGCACCGGACGCGCCTTCCAGCACCAGCTTGCTGCCACCCACCTGGCTGCCGATGTTGACCACACGCGCGGCGATCTCTCCGCCCTTAGCATTGATAGCTGCAGCCACGTCGCTAACCGTAGCCCCGGCATTCATGGCCACGGTCACCGCAGAACCAGTTGTCGGCGTGAGTGTTACCGTAAAAGCTTCCGCAGAAACTGCTGTAGCGGCAGTCGCATAGCTTGCACTGGCAAGGCGAGTGGTCTGGGCCAGCTTAGTCACCGTCAGCGTATGCGACCCTGGCACCGCAACGCCTGTCCCGCCAGCGGTCGCGCTGACAGTACCCGCTGCGGAGTTAGTGATTTGCAGACGGTTCAGCTTGGAAACACTAGCAAGGTCATTGGCTGCGAGCCGCAGAGTTTCCATGGCGCTCTTGAGCAGCGCAACATTAGAAATAGCGACTTCCGACTTCTTCTTTTCGGCATCGATCTGCGCCTGGCGCGGCGCCCTGCTCGCCTCCACCAAATCTGATACCAGTTTCTTGGTGTCAAGCGTACCCACACCCAACGCTGTGATCAGGTTAGTAGAAGGCGAGGTAGATGTCGCCGAAGTAGAAGTAGTACTGCCAGTGGTTGCCATGACTGCTTACCGCATGTATTCGAGCAATGACAATTGCGACAAACGACCCAACAAAGACTGCGAGGCCTGCAGCAGGGTCTCCTGCTTTTTCAAATCACCCAAGGCGGTGGCGTAATCCAAATCCTTAATATCGGACAACGCTTGAGTGGCGCGCGTTGACAACTCTTCGGCCTGCGACTGCGCTAGGGTCAGGCGGTTTTGGCTTGCGCCAAGCTTGGCCATTGCCGTTTCGATGTGATCCGACACCTTCGATAGTTCATCAATACCACGCGACAAATTTTGCTTGTCGTTGGTCTTGAGAGCGGTCTCAAGGTCATTGATCACGCCGAATACATCAACCTTAACTGCCGGATCGGTGGCGGTAGCTGGCCGGGTAACACCCTGCCAAACGGTCGGCCCGGCAACACTGGCGTCTTCATAGCCAGCATCGGCCAAGTGCACTCGCAACGGAGAACCAGATCCATCGTAAGAGACACTACCGTCTGGCGCCTGCACATAAGGCGGCGCCGAGGAACGCGTACCGGCGAACACATAGCGTCCGTCCGGGTCGCGCGCATTGGCCAAGCCCAGTAGCGATGCCTTAAGCGAGGACACCTCTACCGCCATGGAGTCGCGCTCTGACTGAGTGAATTGACCGGATGAGCCCTGCAACGAGAGCTCCTTAAGTCGCGCGATGAGATTTTGGCTGGTCTCTAGGGCAGAGGCCTGCGTGTCGATGCCCAGCTTCACCTTGGCGACCGACTCGACGTCATTGGCAAAGCCTTTGATGCGACTTTCCAACGCCACGGCCCGCGCCACGATTTCTGGTGCGTCTGAGGGCTTGTTGTAGTTCAGTCCGCTGGCGACCTTGCCCTGCATGATTGCCAACTCTGACGCGGCCTGCGACATATGCGCAGACAGTTGCTGGTACAGCTGGGATGTGGAGACTCTCATGACTACTCCTGGCTACAGTCGCTGCATCAACGAATCAAACAACTTGCTGGCAGCCTGAATGACCTGAGCATTGGCCTGATAGGCCTGCTGAAAGCGCAACAAGTCGGCCAACTCTTCATCTAGATTGACGCCCGAGACGCGATCGCGTGCCTGCGTTGCGTGATCTAGCATCACCTGTTGAGCGTTTCGCGAGACCTCTGCCTGAACAGACAGCGAGCCCACTCTGTTAATCAACGTTTCATAATTTTGCTGAAACGTGCCCTGCCCGGCCATGACGTCAGTACGCGATTGCAGCTGCACCAACAGCGCCGCATTGCGGTTATCACCCAAAGGGTCTTGTGTTGGCTGAACAGTAAAGACGTCACCAGTCGCTGGAATGCCACTGAGGCTCAGCGACCAGTTGCCGTAACGGATTTCGCGATCCACCGGATCAAACTCACCCTCAGAAACCACCGTTCCAGTGGCCACATCGGTAATGGCATAGCTGGAGCCGGCACCGAATGAAACATCATATTTGCGCCCATCCGGCATCTGCTCAGTAGGCACCGTCGATACGTCGTAGGTACCAGACATCGACACCGTACTGGCGTTGCCGTCGGCACCCAGACCAAACACAAGCAAGTCTTCGGCCAGCGGTGCAGTCATGTTGAATGACGGGGACAGGCCCAGCTGACGCGTTAGCGCCGCAGTATCTGCGGCAGAGCCCGAAGGCACTACAGCGGAGTTGATATCAACAGTGATTGAGGCAGCGTCGCTGAGGCCCTCAAACGACAACACACCGCCCGTTGCACCAACATCACCCACGGTGACATTGCCAATTTCACCGGTCACCGCCATGTCTGCACCGGTCGAATCGGCGATGACAATGCCATCGGCTTCAAGGCGTGCAGAGACGTTAGAGATGCCCGCAGCGTTGATTTGCGCCAACAGCGTCTGAACGTCTGTAGCGGAAAACGACTGCCCGTTGACGGAAAGCGCTTGTATGGACCCCGTAGGCAGTGGGTCTGGAACCGCGAGTGTAATTTCGTTACGGGCAGTGACCTTCACGCCAGTGGTGGCGGACTGTGCATTGAGCAAGGCCGCCACGTCTTTGGCAGAGCTGCCAGCCGGGATCCCTACAGGAACCGGTACGCCGTTAATCCGCACGCCGTTGGCCGGAACCGCTATTGGAAAACTGCCGGCATTGATGCGTGCAGTGACAATTTTAGGCTCGGTGACGATGCTGGTGTTATCACCGGCGCTTTGTATGGTGCGCACTGCCGTCGCGCCATAAGAGAATGTTTGATCCAGGTAGGCCTGATCACCCACCTTACCGTTGTAAGCAGCGTTTAGCACTGCGCCGGCGTGAAAGCCATTGGCAGTGCTAATCAATGCAGCGCCTTGGGTGGCACTGAGCTGTGGGCCAGAAAGCTGCCGTCCGTCGCGTGTAAACACCGCCAACTCACCGCCAGAGCCATCAGCGCGCAATGAAACTGCCTGAGTGCCTGCAGCGATAACAGTAAGCGGCCTAGCAGTAGCAGAAAACATTGTACTGCTATAGGGCGGCGCCACACTGCGCGCGAGCGTTGACTGAAGACTGCGAAACTCGGTAGACGCACGAAATGACGTCAGCTTGGCGTCCGCACCAATTGCACTGAGATTGCTTCGCGCCCCTTGAGCCGAGATGCGACTTGCCGTGGCAACTTCGCCCGGTTCTTCGATGAGCACCGAAAGCGTTTGCGCCGGCCGCGCCTCGGGGCGGATAACAAATGCATCGCTGTCTTTGGGCGCGCCTTGAAACGCGAACGCCAAGCCACCCAGTCGCACAGTATCAGCGCCACTGGCACTGATTCCGCTCGACAGATCCTTAACAGTCCATTGGCCAGCCTTGGCATCAAAGCGCGCGCTATAGCTATGCGCAGCAACCTGTAGAGGGTCCTCAACAGTCACGCCGAGTCGGCCCTTACCGCTATTGCCATCACCGGTGACGGTGTATTTGGGTCCTACATAAAACAGCGCTTGACCCGGATGACCAGAGGCATCCAACCCATTGGATTGGATATCGTTAATGGCATGGCCAAACGCCAAGGCCATTTGATCCAAACTGTCCGCAACCGGCCCGAGCGCCTGACCCCGAAACGCGGTTAGACCACCGAGCGTGCCCGTAGTGGCGGTGGGCAACACGGTCGGTCGAGTTGACGCATCCAATACAAACTGGACCCGACCCGGATCGACGGCGTCGAATTGGGCAGTGATCGCATGCACTGTGCCACCCTCGACTAACGCCGCTCCAGAGGTGCTGTCGCCCGCATAGATGTCTGCAGCGCCACTGTTGCCCAGCGATATGGCGACACCCATCCGCTCGCCGAGCTCCTTGAGCAGCGTGTCACGTCGATCCAACAACTGCATCGGCTGCTCAGCATCGGTTGAGCGCTTGATGAGTTGTGAATTAAGCGTGCCCAACTCCTTGAGTCGGACATTGACTTCCTCGACACCTTGCTCGATCTGCGCGCGCGTAGACGACTCTAGATCGGCAACGGTTCGACTCAGCCCTTGGAAGCGCGAGGCCACACCGTTGGCAGCAGACAAATAGCCTGTGCGTGCCCCGGTTGATCCAGGGCTCGATTCGAGCATCCTGGCCGAGTCAAAAAACGCCTGGAACGCACCGTGTAATCCAGCGGTGCTGCTACCGATAGAATCCTGCAGCTGCTGCAACTGAGAGAGCAGCGCTTCCTGGCTTTTAAAATCGCCTCCGGAACGCCGAAGATTTTCTTCCAGGTAGCGATCGTACAATCGCTCCACACCCGCAAAGCGCACACCAGCACCCAGGCTGATACGCGCTGAATTGTCTTGGCCAGCCGACTCAATGGTCGCGCGTTGCCGCACATAGCCTGCGGTCTGCAGGTTCGCGATGTTGTTACCGGTGGTCGCCAGCGCTTTTTGATACGCAGCGAGACCCGAAACGCCTATGCCTACTAGATCGACCATGACTTAGCGCACCGCCCCGGCACGGCGCAACAGCGCGTCCGCGGTCGTAATGTCAAAGCCGGCATTTTTAACGTCGGCACTTTGCAAATCGGCCGGTACCACAGGGTGCTTACCCTGCTGCATCATGAATTTTGCAAGCCCAATACCGCCGGCTTTGGACATGTTCAACGAGACCTGCTGGTCGAACATCTCTTGATAGGTATCCATCGCTTGTGAGTTGAGCAGCTCACTGCGCGACACGGTCTTGCGCATCTCCTTGAGCATCAGGCCGATGAACATCGACTCAAACTGCTCTGCAGCGCCCCCCGCGGCTTCACTTTCGCTGCGAACGGCCTGCGCTTTCATCTCGGAAAGCGCGCCGAAGTCAAACCAAGTGGAGGGTGAAGCGGAGATATCCATGGCTAGATAACAATCAGCTCTGCATGCAACGCGCCGGCGCGCAGCAATGCCTCAAGAATGGAGATCAGCGCGGTGGGAGACGCTCCGATTTCATTTACAGCGTTCACGATCTGCCGCAGCTCTGCGCCGGGCTTAAACAAGACCATCTTTTTCTTGTCTTCAGTGGCAGTCACGCGCGCATTTTGTACGGCTGTGGTCTGTCCCTGGCTGAACGGCGCCGGCTGGCTGACGTCGTTGGTGGCATCGACCGTTACAGTGATGTCGCCCTGCGACACTGCCGCGGCACTGACCAACACATTGCGGCTAATAACCACTGTGCCGGTTCTAGAATTGACCACCACACGGGCCGGAGGCTCGCCTGCTACGACTTCCAGCTCTTCAAGCAGGCCTATAAAGGCCACGCGCTCCCGTGAGCCCTTGGGGGCAAATACTTTGACCGAGACGGCATCAATTGCATCTGCTGTATCAGGCCCGAACTGTCTGTTGATCGCCTGCATAACGCGAGACGAGGTCGCAAAGTCAGGGCTGCTGAGATTCAGAACAACCGAATCGCCATCGTTGAGCGGACCTGTAACCTCACGCTCTACTAGTGCACCGCCAGGTATACGTGCAGATGTGGCCACGCCGACCGCGACAGAGCTACCGGCGGCGTCAGCAGAAAAACCGGAAGCCGACAGCGGACCTTGAGCAACTGCGTAAGTACGACCATCCGCACCACGCATACGCGTCATCAGCAGCACACCACCGCGTAGGCTTTTGGCCTTGGCAATAGCCGCTACGTTGACATCGATCTTTTGGCCAGGCTTAGAAAATGCTGGCAGATCTGCCGTAACCATGACGGCTGCTACGTTCTCAACCTTGAAATCTTTGACTGATTCAGGGGAGGTGTCGTAGCTGGATAACGGGCCGTCTACCGAAGAACCCATCCGCGCCAGCGTTTCACGCAGTGTTTGGATGGTGAACGAGATGTCTTTGCCATCGCCGGTGCCTTGCAAGCCCACCACCAGGCCATAGCCCATCAGCTGGTTGGGTCGTGCTGCAGCAAGCGCCGCAATGTCTTTGATGCGCTCGGCATGAGACGCTGTGGGCATTGCATACAGGACCGCAGATAGCAGCGCAGCGCTAAGCAGAGCTAACCACTTTTGGGTGTATTTCATAGGTTGTTGCTCCACTGTCAGAACGGCCAGAACCGTAAGAGGGCCCGATTCATCCAACCGGAGCGGCTTGCGTCAGCTAGTTCACCAGCACCCGCAAAGCTAATGTCTGCATCTGCCAAGCGCCGCGAACGCACAGTGTTATCGGGCTGAATGTCAGAAGGCCGAACCAGACCACTGAGGCGCACAATTTGCGAGCCAGTGGCCAGCTGCATGCGCTTGTAAGCCCGTATGGCCAGCAAGCCATTGGGCAACACTTCGGTCACCACCGCAGTCAATTGGCCCTTGATATTGCCTTCGGCAGCAGCGGTACCCTTACCCGCAGAATCAATACCGCTGGCAGCCGGGTTCATATCTATGGGCCAAGGCAGACCCGCTTTGCCAAATGCCGCATCAATGCCTTTGAGTGCACCAGCCGACAGCGCCGTCGTCTTGGACGTGCGGGACGACCCGTTGGATGCGGAACTGGATGCGGTAACGTTTTCCTCGATGAGCACAGTCACCAAGTCGCCTGGGCCACGCGCACGCTCCTGGCCGAGCAGCCCATCCTGGGCAATTTGCGAAAAGATGGAACCATCGGGGCTGATTGCCTCTGCCGCATGCGGCGACACGTAGATGCGCTCTGGCGGCAGGTCGCGCTCGCCGATTTCGGCACAGCCCGACAGCAAAACTGCGCACAGCGGAAGTAAGGCAATTGACTTGAGCATGAAGAGTTGCCGTTACAGGTTGTTGTTGGTGAAGCGCAGCATGCCGTCGACCGCCTCGATGGCCTTTGAGTTCACCTCATAGGCACGCTGGGTCTCGATCATGTTGACCATCTCTTCGACCACGTTGACGTTGGAACTCTCGAGGGAGCCCTGTGCCAATTGGCCATTGCCCTGCTGAGTGGGAATACCCACCTGCGGCGGACCGCTGGAGCTGGTTTCGCGATACAGATTGCCGCCCACAGACTGCAAGCCAGAGGGACTGACAAAGCGAGCAATCTGAATCTGGCCAATGGTCTGAGCCTGTGCCTGACCCACCGCCTGCACCGACACTGTGCCGTCCGCACCAATGGTGATGGTCTTGGCGTTTTGAGGGATGGCGATTTCTGGCTGCAGGCGATAACCACTTGAATTGACCAACACGCCCTCCGCAGAGAGCTTAAAGCCACCGTCTCGGCTGTAACCCAACGTGCCATCGGGCTGCAGAATCTGAAAGAAACCTTCGCCGCTGATCGCCACATCAAACGCATTCTGCGTCTGAATCAGGTTGCCCTGAACGTGCAGCTTTTCGGTAGAGACAACACGTGTACCAGTGCCCAGCAGCAAGCCTGTCGGCGCTGCAGTGTTGGCAGAGGTTTGCGCACCACCCTGACGCAGGTTCTGGTACAGCAAATCTTCAAAGGTCGCTCGATCGCGCTTAAAGCCAGTCGTGTTGGCGTTGGAGAGATTGTTGGCAATAACGGTCATACGCGTTTGCTGCGCATCCAAACCCGTCTTTGCTACCCACAGTGCTGCTTCCATTTCTAGATATCCTTATTAGCCGCCAAGCTTGGCAAGGCCCTGCGTGCGCTCAGCCAGTTCATCGGCTTGTTTGAGCACTTTGATTTGCATTTCGTATCGTCGGCTCATGCTGACCATGTCGATCAGCGCCGAGAACACACTGGAATTACTGCCTTCCAATTGGCCCGTAGACAGTAACGGCGCCTGCGCAGCGGCAAACGGTGCGCCGTCCGCAGACTTGAACAGGCCGTCCTCACGCAAGTTGACCGTGCCATCTGGCGGATCGACAATTTGCATGCGAGCGAATGGCACGAACGTCCGGGTGACATCGCCTTGCGGCATGACAAACACCGTGCCATCGGTACCGATCTTCAGCTCCGCCTGCGCAGGCGGAATGATCGCGCCACCACCCGTAGATTGAACTTGCTCGCCTGTTGCAATTTGCAACGAGCCATCGCCACCAATCTT
>CANFSB010000087.1 GCA_947449495.1 Pseudomonadota bacterium | reverse complement strand
TGCCTCTTCTGCGGCAGCGAGCGCGTCCTCAACGACTGCCCTCTTTGTGGCATCGTCAGACTCTGAGTCGGCCAACCAAAACGACAAATTGCCGACTACAGCGCACAACCTGTTGTTGAGCTCATGCTGCATACGCCGTAGAAACTCTTCTTTTGTTATGTTCTCGGCTGCCATTTAAAGCTGCGCCCTTAGCGCTGCGACACCACCGGGTTTCTAGTCATCATCGACTCAAGCACACCCAAAACAGACAGCACCAGCGCTTCACATTCGGGCGAGATCTCCACGTAGCTGCGACGCCGGTCGCTGGCATCTGCCACACGTATCACCAACTGATCAGCAATAAGCTTTTCGAGCTTACGCAATGCTGTAGTAACCGGCGCTTTAGAAGCCAGACACAAGCTGGTAATGGAAACCTTGAAGCCCAGCAGTTTGCTTTTGGTCAGCTCCATGAGCATGTTCCAAGCCGGATCGGATTGAACTTGCCCTGCAAGCATCTGGCAGCGGGTTTCGTCCAAGCGATCGATCAGCGCGATAAGTTGCAACTGGCGCTCGCTGGACATAGCCGGAATATTTGGTTCTGCATCAGCCTTAACGGCATCCGGGCGCTCGCCAACACCCAAGCTATGCAGTTCTGCTGTGACAGTCTCCAATTGCAAAGACACGGTGCGCATGCTTTGGCTCAACTGAGCTAGAAGCACGCTTGCCTTGGGGTGGCTCTGTTCTTTGCTGACTTCTGTACTGCCCATATCGATCCCTGCACCCGATGGTTTCGGATTTACTTGATGAATCAAAGCAAATAGTCATATCGGAGCAGAACCAAACCCCTTCCACATTGACTGCGAATAGTGAGGCTTGCAGCTGACGCAGGCGGTGGGGACGGCAAGCGTATGTGCCTATAAATAAGGGCTTTTGTGAATGGTTGCCTTGGCAGCTAAGTACAAATACCTAGCGTTTTGGTTAAAAAGTGACTGTCAATTTGGAATGATCTGGTTCCGCTTCTTAAGTTCCAACGGCGACGATGATCCCAGCAAAGCGGTGCAAGCGCTGCTGGGGGAGACTGCTGTGGGTAACTTGAGGAATTTTGCCAAGGGTCCGCAACCTGTAGCTGCAGATACCTATTCCGCAGCAGGGCTGGTCGATGAATTGTGCGCGCAATTTGCAGCAGCTCACATCCACCTGGACCGGGAGCTACTCAGCCAAGCTGCCGACCGCTATGCAAACTTGGTAAACGGCTCGCGTCCGGGGATATTGCCGCTAGATACGCCCTATCACGACGTGCAACACAGCGTTGAAGTAACACGTTGCGCGGCCGCCCTGCTCACCGCTTATGCGCCGAACAGCACTGGGCATACCGACGCTTTTGCACAGCGCGCTCTGGTCACGCTGATCTGCGCGCTGTTTCATGACACGGGATACTTGCGCCGCGCGAACGAATCGCAGGTGTACTGCGGCGCGCAGCTTATCAAGCAACATGTGTCCCGAAGTGTTGGCCATACACAAGAGCTGTTGCGCGATCTTGGGCTGTCACGTTGGTGCAGCAGCGCAGAGGCCATGATCCACTGCACAGGCTACGAGCGCAGCTTCGCGTCGTTGCAGTTCTCTTGCGCAGAAGATCAGGACATGGGTCGGCTGATCGGCACTGCAGACCTGCTCGCACAAATGGCCGATCCGGTCTATCCAGAGAAAGTGCGCGACCGACTGTATCTGGAGTTTGAGGTCGCAGGACTTGCCGGGCCTGGAGCGCGCGCTGCGGGGATTGGGCATGGCACAGCCACAGAGCTACTGGCCTCAACGCCAAAGTTTATTCAAGGCGCCTTTCAAGACCGCTTGGATGCCCTGTTCGGCGGCAGTTACCGTTTGCTTGGCGATACCAGTGGCGCCAATAAGTACTTGGATCAGATCCAGCGCAATATGGAGCGCATTGAACAAGCCACAGCCACCGGGCCCGCTTGCATGCCGCTTCTGGCACCGCGCCAAGTAGCACCACCGACGCTGCGGATTGCTGCTTTGCATGCCGACCAGCAAAGCACGCCTAGGCGCCAGCCGTTAAGCGCCGTAATAACGCCTAGGCCAGATAGGGCTTTAGCACCCTCTCATAGGCACTGAGCACGCCCAGAACCAGCATTGCGCCACTTTCGGTGAGCACTGCGTTGATGCGCCGACGGTCTGCCACGTCCGCTGCACGCTCAATGTAGCCAGCCTCAATAAGAGTCTCTATCTTGCGCAAGGCCGTTGTCACAGGCACGTCGGCTGCCAAACACAGGCTGGTAATAGACACATTGTTATTCAGCAGCGTGCACTCATACAGCTCAGCCAACATATTCCAGGCAGGTTGCGGTTCGGCGTAGGGCTCCAGCATTTGACGGTGGACTGCATCCAGCTCCCTTATGAGACGCAGCACTTCCAACTGCCGCTGCCGGGAAAATGCGGATTGATCGGGCGCTTCAGCCTGAAGTGCCTGTTGAACCAATGAACCAAATGTCAGCTGATCCAATTGCGTGGCGAGCTTTTCCAGCTGCCAACGCAATTGCAGCACCCCGGTGCGAACCTTGTCTGCAGCTACCGGATCAGTCGCTGCAGCAGGAGGCGAAGACACTTCGTCATGCTGGCTTAGTCCCAGATTCACTGCAGCTTTGATGGAGGCAAAAAACCGCTCTGGCGAAACAACAAATATGGAGTCATCTTCAGCAGCCAGAGACAGCGCTTGCTGAGTCTTCTCTGTTGAGGCTGGATCGCAACCTATCAAAACGCGCATCAGCCGCCCTCGGGCACGCATGTCGCGAACAGCACGCAATAGCGTCTGCGCACTTTCACCCGTCTGCTCAGGACTGATCGCCAGCAACGCGACACTTGCGCTATCAACGATCATCTGCAGCGCCTGATCGGCACTGTCTGCTAGCAAATAGGAAGACTCCGCCCCAGCTAACGCCAGCCGCGCGATGCGGGCATGGTCAGGCTTCTTGGCAAGCAGCACCACGATCGCCGATGCCACTGAAACGCTTCGAGCGGGGTCCACGGAAAAAAACTTTTTCATCTGCCCCCCCCCCCGACGTGAGCTCGGCTTTCTTCATGACCAGAACCAAAGTTCGCGACGAGTGAAATAGGCCTGACAAACCAAAGTGTTGGGACTATTTACAGCGCAAGAATCCTATCTGAGCTGATACGCGCTATCGAGAAATTTAGCCATACAATTAATGAAAATTATCCATAACCAAGTTAGTGCCAGCTCGAAAGAGGTTATATGTAGGCCAAGTAAACGGCACTGAGTTAGGGATAGTCGTGAAGCTCAAATTACAACTCCTTCGCCAAGCCGCCGCGTTGCAAGCGCAAGGCAACTTCAGCAAGGCCGCCGAGGCGATGAGCTTGTCTCAGTCCACACTGAGCAAAGGCATTCGCGAGCTAGAGGCTCAAGTTGGCGCAGAGATCTTTGAGCGCAACCAGACCCCGGTTGCGCTAACGGACTTCGGCCGCATGTTCATGCAGCAAGCTGCCGAATTGCTCATCCAAGCAGAGCAATTGGAACGTCTGGCGCTGGTTTCACAAAAACAAGAGACCCCAGTGCTCAGGGTCTGTTTCGGACCCTATGCCTTTGCGGCGTTGGCGCCAAAAGTGGTACCAGCATTTGCAGCCGCTCATCCTTCGGTTCAACTGCAAATTGATTTTATCAACCCGTCAAAAGCCCCGGAGCTGCTTCGCAGTCAAGCAACAGACCTTGTCATCGCAGAAAGCACCGTGTTCGATCAAGAGAGCATCGTGGCCGAGCTGGAACCTATGCCCGGATGTGTTGTGTTGCGCAAAGGGCACCCCTTGTTGATGCGCAAAGAAATCAAGATGAGCGACATTGCCCTATACCCGTCAGTTCAGGTAACGATGCTGCCCCCTAGGGTTCTCAAGGCCGTAGTGCTGAGCAGCGCAACAACTAAAGCGCCGCTTCAAAGGGCGCAAAACACCCCCGTAACAAGCAACACAACCTCCGTAGACTTGGCCATGGATATCGTCCAAGCCACCGATGGCTACGCTTTTTCTACATTGGGACTGGCCCAAGCACGGTTCACGCAAGGACTTCTAAGACCTGCGCTGCAAGAGCCTTGGATGTACGCAAAATGGTCCATCGCAGTTGCAGCGGATCGCAGTCCATCAAAAAGCCTGTTGGCTTTTTGCGCACTGGTAAAAACCGCGCACAACGAGCTGTTGGCCGAAGAAAAGCGCCTTGGCAAGAAATGGCCGGTACACACATCAAACCTCAGCTCTTAAGCGCCACCAAGACTTCATCGAGCATCTTCTTGGCATCGCCGAACAGCATGCGGTTGTTGTCGCGGTAGAACAGCGGGTTGTCGACGCCGGCATAGCCAGAGGCCATAGAACGCTTCATCACGATAGAAGTCTTGGCCTTCCACACCTGCAGCACCGGCATGCCGGCAATGGGACTGGTGGGGTCGTCCTCGGCGGCCGGATTCACGATGTCGTTGGCACCGATTACCATGGCCACATCCGTAGACGGAAAGTCATCGTTGATTTCGTCCATCTCCAGGACGATGTCGTAAGGCACTTTGGCTTCGGCCAACAGCACGTTCATGTGGCCCGGCATACGACCCGCGACCGGGTGAATGCCAAAGCGCACGTTGACGCCTTGGGCCCGCAGCCACTTGGTGATCTCGAACACGGTGTGCTGGGCCTGGGCCACCGCCATGCCATAGCCTGGCACGATGATGACCTGCTTGGCGCTGCGCAGCAGCTCGGCGGTCTCTGAGGCACTGACAGCCACGGCCTCACCTTGGGGCTCGCCGGGTGTGGCAGCACCCGCTGCAGCCGGTGCGCCACCACCAAAGCCACCGGCGATCACGCTGATGAAATTGCGGTTCATCGCGCGGCACATGATGTACGAAAGAATGGCACCCGATGAGCCCACCAGCGCGCCGGTGACAATCAGCAAGTCGTTGGCGAGCATAAAGCCCGTGGCCGCCGCAGCCCAGCCGGAATAGCTGTTGAGCATGGACACCACCACCGGCATGTCGGCGCCGCCGATGGCCATCACCATGTGGATGCCGAACAGCAAGGCGATGGCAGTCATGATGAGCAACGGGGTCATGCCGGCATCGATACTGCCGGCACCGACAAACTGCACACCGAACCAACTGACCGCCAGCAGCGCGAACAGGTTCAGCCAATGACGCGCGGGCAACAGCAAGGGCTTGCCGCCGATCTTGCCCGACAGCTTGCCAAAGGCAATCACCGAGCCCGAGAAGGTCATCGCACCGATCAGGATGCCTACGTAGATCTCTACGAGGTGGATCGACTTCTCGGCGCCCTCCAGCACCGTTGACGTATCGACATAGCTGGCAAAGCCTACCAAGCAAGCGGCCAAGCCAACCAGACTGTGCATCAGTGCAACCAGCTCTGGCATTTGCGTCATTTGCACAGTTCGTGCGGCATAGACACCGATGCCACCACCCACGGCCAGCGCGCCGACGATCAGCGGCAAGCCATGCACCAGATCGACTCGCGGACCCAGCACCGTGGCCAGCACGGCGATGCCCATGCCGATCATGCCAAACAGGTTGCCGCGTCGCGCGGTCTCGGGGTTGGACAGACCGCCGAGGCTCAGGATGAAGAGAATGGCTGCGCCCAGATAGGCGGCAATGGCAAGATTTTCGGACATGCTTGTGCTTCCTTACTTTCGGAACATCGCGAGCATGCGACGTGTGACGGCAAAACCGCCGAACATGTTGATGGCGGTCAGCACCAGCGCTGCCACAGCCAACCCGAGGATCAGTTGATCGGGGCGACCCGTTGCACCGCTTGCCAAGGGTGGTGCCACTTGGATCAAGGCACCTACAGCGATGATGCTGGAGATCGCGTTGGTGACGCTCATCAGCGGCGTGTGCAGTGACGGCGTGACATTCCACACCACCATGTAGCCGATGAAGCAGGCCAGCACAAACACCGTGAAGTGACCCAGGAACGCTGCCGGCGCATAGGCGCCCACCAGTGCGAACAAGGCCGCAGCCACCGCACCCACCATCAGCACACTGCCGGCCGACATGGGCTCGCCGCCTGCCCCATGGCCATGCGACGCCTTTTTGGCAGGCGCCGCGGTGGCAGCCGCAGGCTTGGCCGCTTGCGGTGCAGCTTGCTTGAGAGGCGGCGGTGGCCAAGTGATGACACCGTCTTTAATGACCGTCAGACCGCGGATCGCCTCGTCATCCATGTTGACGTTGAGCAGGCCATCTTTGGTCTTGCACAGCTCTTCGGTGAGGCGCAGCAAGTTGTTGGAGTAGAGCGTCGAAGACTGGCTCGCCAGACGACTGACCAGATCGGTATAGCCGACGATGGTCACGCCATGACGGACTACGGCTTCGCCCGGCACGGTCAACTCGCAGTTACCGCCCTGCTCTGCCGCCATGTCGATGATGACGCTGCCGGGCTTCATGCTCTGCACCATCTCGGCGGTGATGAGCCGTGGCGCGGGCTTGCCTGGAATCAGAGCGGTGGTGACGATGATGTCCACCTCGCGCGCCTGCTTGGCATACATGGCACGCTGCGCTGCCTGAAAGCCTTCGCTCATGACCTTGGCATAGCCGCCGCCGCCAGAGCCCTCTTCCTCATAGTCGACCTTAACGAACTCGCCGCCGAGCGAGACCACTTGGTCTGCCACTTCGGCACGCGTGTCGTTGGCACGCACGATGGCACCCAGATTCGCGGCAGCACCGATCGCGGCAAGACCGGCAACACCGGCACCGGCGATGAACACTTTGGCCGGAGCAATCTTGCCGGCAGCAGTCATCTGGCCGTTGAAGGGCCGGCCAAAGGCATGGGCGGCCTCAATGATGGCGCGATAGCCACTGACGCCAGCCATGGAGGTGAGCGCATCCATCTTCTGGGCACGCGACAGCTGGCGGGGCAAGGAGTCGATGGCCAGCACCGTGCCCTTGCGCGAGGCCAGCTGCTGCATCAGGTCGGGGTGCTGCGCGGGCCAGACAAACCCGATGAACGTGGTGCCTTCACGCAGCTGCCCGACCTCAACGGCGGTTGGGGGACGCACTTTGAACACCACATCTGCGGCGGCATACAGCTCTGCGGCAGACCCGGCAATGCTGGCCCCTGCTGTTTGGTACGCGTGATCGCTAAAGTTCGCCGCTGCGCCAGCGCCTTGCTCCACGCACACTTTGAAACCGAGCTTGATGAGCTTTTCGACCACCTCGGGAACGGTGGCTACACGCTTTTCGCCGGCAAACGTCTCGCTCGGCACACCAATTGTCAGGGACATGGGAACCTCTTCGCGGGCAGGTAGGGCTGCTAATTGTTATGCGACAATCTTACCTTCTCGCACCCAAGCCTGCCGCTGGAATCCGCCATGAGCCCGCAGTTCTTCCAGACCGTCTCCCTGGTGGCTATTTTCTGCGGCTTTCTGGCAGTCGAATGGAGCCGGGGCAGCCTACGACCGACCGGCGCCGGGCCTCAGGACGACCGGCTGGACCTGGCCGTACTGCTGATGTTCCCGACGGTGTTCACGGCCGTGACAACCACTTCGCTGGCCCTGTGTGCCTGGCTGCTGCCCGACCAACGAAACGCACTGGCGCAGTGGCCCTGGTGGGCCATGACCGGCGTGCTGCTGTTCACAGACGATCTCACGCAGTACCTATGGCACCGGCTGTCTCACACCAGCCTGCTGTGGCCCCTGCACCGGGTCCATCACTCGGCGGCCTACATGAGTGTGCGCGTGGTCTACCGCAACAACGCGCTGTACTACGCACTGATGCCCGGACTGTGGCTGGGCGGACTGCTGGTCTACTTGGGCTTTGGCTGGGTGTATGCGGTCTATGCGGTGGTGAAGATCGCCGTGATCGTCGGCGCGCACTCCAACTGGCGCTGGGACGAGGCGCTGTACCAGCGCCCCGCACTGCGCCCGCTGATGTGGGTGCTGGAGCGCACGATCTCTACCCCTGCCACCCACTACGCCCACCACGCACTGGTGCAGGACGATGGCATCGGCCACTACAGCGGCAACTACGGCAACCTGCTGTTCGTCTGGGATCTGATGTTTGGAACGGCGCATATCACGCGCCGCTATCCACCGGCCTACGGTTTGGCAGACGATCGCGCACATGGCAGTGAGCACTGGGCGGTGCAGCTGTTTTATCCGCTGCTGCGTTCACGACGACGGGCAACGGCACT
>CANFSB010000086.1 GCA_947449495.1 Pseudomonadota bacterium | reverse complement strand
GCTGGGCAACGCTGATCGCCTGCACACTCACGGCACCCAGTACCGCGGCCTTCAGAAAACTGCGTCGCTGAATCTTGTCGCTCATCGTCAGAGTGCTCCGTAATTGGTTCGCTTCGACAACTGGCCGAAGCGCCCCCATTTTAACCATCCCAAACGAATTTGAGCTAAACGAAACCCAAGTTTTTGGTGCTGTAGTTGCCGATGTTGGGAATGACTGTCAACAACTCGGAGGCCGAGACCCCAAACCAAGTAGCCAACGTGGCCGCAAACTGGTCTACCGACGTTGTGGGCAGCAAACGCCCCTGCCCCACATCCTCGGTGCCGTTGACCGCCGGCGCCGGCGCAGTGCCATAAAACCTCTGACCGTTGACCGCGCCGCCGAGCACAAAGTGATGACTGCCCCAGCCGTGATCCGAGCCGTCGCCGTTGGAGGCAAACGTACGGCCAAAGTCTGAGGCGGTAAACGCCGTGACGCTGTTCTGAACCCCGAGCTCAACCGTCGCGTTATAAAACGCCGCCATCGCATTGGATATGTTGGTGAGCAATGGCGGATGCTGACTGGGCAGATAGTCATGCAAGTCAAACCCACCCAGCGACACAAAGAACACTTGGCGCTTCACACCCAGCACATTGCGTGCTGCGATCATCTTGGCCACCACCTGCAACTGTGTGGCCAAACTGTTGCCCGCAGGAAATGCAGTAGTAAACGGCGCCACACCGGTCAGCGCAGCGCTGACCGCACTCTCTGATGCAATTGAACGCTGAATGATGCGCGAGTATTCGTTCATCAACACATGACTGCTGGTCTGTGTCGACAAGCTTTGTATCGCTGTTGATATAGCAGTTGAACCAAAGGCAGCGCTCTTGATGCCGGCGATAGGCACAGCACCTGATGTGCTGAGTTGGTATTGCAGCGCATTGCGACCGGCGACAAACACCGCATTGCCCGACACAGAGATGCAACTGAACGTGGCGTTGCCGTTATTAGACATAGCCATATCGCCCAACCGCCCACCCCAGCCATTGACGGCACCTTCCGGTGATGAAGCCTGCCAAGTGGACTGCTGATCATTGTGCGAAAACAGCTTGGGCGGCAGCGGCACGGATTTGGCGTTGTACTGCGCCAGCGTTGTCGGCTGTACCAACGGACCCACGTTGAGCTGTACAGCCAGCTTGCCCGCGTCAAACAGCGACTTGAGCGCTGTCATCTCGGGAGCCAGCGCCAGCTGCTGACCATTGGGCAGTGCGACAGTGGGTGTCAGTGCGGTGGCAGCAAGGCTGGCGCGCGGCGTCGCAATGCCGGTGCGTATCGCCGCGTACTTGGCATAGTTGGTGGCGTCATAGGGCACCACCGTGTTGCCGTAGTCGTTGCCGCCATATAAAAACACACACACCAGCGCCTTGTAGTCGCTGGCCGTAAACGCTGCAGCCTCACCCATCGAGGCCAGATTGATGGCCCAGGGCGCGGCAATACCGGCAACACCCAACTGCCCTGCGCGACGCAGAAAAGCGCGGCGCTCACTTGCCTTCGGATCGATGCTCATTTCTGCACCAGATATTCAGGGGTGCACATGACAAGCCACACGGCGGCTGCCATGCGGTTGTCCTGACCGGTGGTGGTGGTGATAGCGATGGCGGCCAATGCCGTACGTATCGCCGCAGTGGTAGCAGCCGACAATTGATTGGCCGTCAGCAACAGATTCAATCGATCCACCAATGCGGTGGTGTCACTAAGCAGTGCGCGCTCGGTGGTGTAAGCCGGCACTGCATCAGCAAGGCCCGCTTTAACTACTGTCTGCATGTAGTTGATGTAACCGGCCACCGTCACTTCACTGGTGATCTGCAACTCCGGCGATACCTGACCCGATGTCGCCAACGCAGAGTTGGGCGGCACAAAACCCGGCCGGAAGAAATTGAACACCGTCGCCGCGCGCAACGGACTTTGGCCCAAGCGCGTGGACTCGCTGCTGGTATCGGCAATGCGGTATTGATCCGAAGGTGACGTGACGTTAAACGTGCGCGCCCATTGCACCAGCCGCACCATCGGCTCGCGGATGCGGCCAAAGTCGCTGCGTGCAAGCGTTGCGTCGTTGCGCGCTTCATCATCTAGCAGCACGGCCTTAATGACCGCCTTCATGTCGCCGCGCACGCCTGCGCCGTTGTTATTGAATGCCGCTGTTACACGGCCAATATAGGCAGCCGTTGGGTTGCTGGTCACCAAGCGCTGTATCAGCTGCTTACCAATGAAGGGGCCCACATTGGCGTGATTGAACATTGCATCCAGTGCAATGCGCAGCGCCTCGACCGCTGTTGTTCCGGCCGGCACAGTCGTGCCCAGAAACGTGGACACACCCGTCTCATGCAGCGCGGCGTTATTGGCCATCGGCTGCTTGACGTTCAGCAAGTTAGTCGCCGTGGAGCCAGTATTGTCGACGTTCCAGCCCGTGAACACGCGCGCCAGATTGGTGATGTCCGCCTGTGTGTAGGTCTCGATCGGCTGGCCGTTACTGCCCAGCTTGTTGCTGCCGTCGGCGTTTAGTTCGTACAGGCCGATGGTAAAGAGCTGTAGCACTTCTCGAGCGTAGTTCTCGTCGGGCACGCGACCGGTGGCCGCCACAGCCTTCTGGTTCCCCAGCGTGTTGAGGTAATAGCCCATTGCAGGGCTCAGCGTGACCGCCTCAAGCAACGTGCGAAAGTTGCCAAAGGCATTGGCTGCCAGCGTGTCCCAGTAGGCCGCCATGGCAAAGCTGCGCCAGTTGACCGGCAGACCCAACACCGAGACCACCATGATCTCCGACAGTGCCAGCGCAACACGCTTGCGCACCTGATCGGGGGTACCCATCAGCTGCTTCCAGATCATGTAGTCCATCGGCTGCGTCTGGCTGATGAAACTGACGTCGTTGTAGCCATTGGCCATCAGCCAATCCCAACCCGTCTGCGCAGCCGGCGCAGCCAACTGGGTGTCGAGCCAGGCCGAGTAGCCTTGGTTCTGGACGGCAGTGATGTCCGCATCGGTAGCAGCAAACTGCGCCTGCATCAGCATTCGCGAGGCCTGAGCCGCCGTCGGCTTGACAACCGTAGGCGTGGGCGTGGGTGTCGCGGGAGTATTAGACCCACCACCCGTTGCAGCACCACCTCCGCAGGCAGCCAGTGCCACAGCAGACAGAGCCGCCGCGCCTAGCAGCCGGGCATCTGGTATCGAGTCGGCGCGTTCCGATTCTGTGTCGGCTTCGAGCATGCTGCCCCCTGCATGACGTAAGGCTCGACTATAACCACGAAATGTTACGCCGTGCTACCCAGCAGACAAAATGCACTGCTTGGTATTGCGCTTAAGCAGCAGTTCCGATTTGCTCGGTAAAGAGCTGCAGTAGCTCATCGCTGACCACCACAAAGCGGATCTCCTGCAGGCACTGCATACCGGCTGCAAGGGCCTGTGCCGCGCTCACCAAAATTGGCACCGCTTCGGCAGGCGGATAACCATAGACCCCCATCGAGAGCGCAGGCACAGCCAGACGCGCCAGGCCGCTCTGGTCGGCCAGCGTGATGGCGCTGCGCAACGCCCTGGCCAGGTTACCCGGCGGATCCGGATCCTGGTGATAGCGCGGACCACGTGTATGAATGATTAATCTGCACGGCAGGTCAAAGCCCGGCGTGGCCACCGCTGCGCCCAACTGCAGCGGCGCAAGCAGCCGACTTACCGGCTCGAGCCGCGGTCCGGCGGCCGCATAAATAGCACCACACACACCACTGCCGGCAATGAGCTGCGGGTTGGCCGAATTGACGATGCCATCGCAATCAGTTTGCCGGACAAGATTGCCTTTGCGGGCGGTGACGGTGGTTAGGGGCATTGGGTGGGGTGTGGCTGGCACTGGTTACGGCACGACCGACCATCGCCGCAGCACCTCAGGCATCTGAGCGCGAAGGGCGGCCTTGTAGCGCTCAGTGTCTTGGCGCCGATTGGCCATGATGCACGCCAGCACTTCGGTGCTCAGCTGGCGACGCGCGACAGAGACAGCAAACGCCGCTACAAAATCGGCTCGCGCCTCCAGGAAGATCACCCGCTCCACGTCATAGAGCAGCTTCTGGCTGTAGTTGAGCCAGTGATTGATGCGAATCTCGCTGTCGGGCTTGGACAGAAAGCGGTTGCGCAGCGCTCGCGTCCAGCCCCGCAAGGACAATTGGTGACTATCGAAGTAGAAGGCTTCTTGGCTCATGAGCGCTGCTCCACAGGATTGTGGATGAGCATGAGAGTGTGCAGGCTCAGGGTTTGAGCCTGGGGCGGCTATTACACGTGGAAGACTTGGCGCGCTCTATCACAGCCAAGTTTTGGCTCGCCCCAGTGCGTCTGGTAGGCTCAAGCGGGTATCGCTCGCGCCAATGGCGGCGAGCGCACTGGCTCGTCATTCAGCACAGACTCAATTTCCTGCAGGCTTGGCATGACTACTTCCCCACCCCCTGACCAACCCGTCGAACCTACCGCACAATCCGTCCGGGTGACGGACTCAGAGCTGGTGGTGTCACTGGCCGATGGACGCACTCTAACCGTGCCCACCCGTTGGTTTCCAAAGCTTGTCGCTGCATCGCCTACAGCGCGCGACCAATGGCGCCTCATCGGCAGCGGTCAGGGCATTCACTGGCCAGCTTTGGACGAAGACCTCAGCGTGGCGGGGTTGCTGAGGGGTCAGAACTGAGTCGCAGCGCCTCAAAAATCACATAGGTCTTGCGAGTGCGCTCCAGCACCTCCCACACGCCTTCATAGCCGCGCGCAATCACAAACTCATCGCCCGGCCGCACCTCGGTCACCGTGCCATCAGTAGCAGTGAGGCGACTTCGTCCTACCAAGATGCGGCAGTGCTCCTCTTCGGTGTAGCTCACATGCCAAGCACCCGGCTCGCTCTCCCACACTCCCGCAAAGAACTGTCCGCTGGCATCTGTGTACTGTGGCCACAGTCGCTGTTCCGGATTGCCTTGGACTAATTTCTCGGCGGCAATGAAATAGCGTTCAGGCTCGACGGTGGGTGCAGTGCTCAGGATGTGTATGTTCATGGTCCGATCATAGCGTTCTGTTGCAGGAACTTGGCCCTGCAAAGCCACAGCTCTCGCTTCCCGCTGTTACATAAACACAGGTGCCGCATGAGACAAGCCCAACGCAAAATCACCCTGTGGATAGCCGTACTGGCGCTGTTGCTGATAGCCGTTGGGCTGCCCGCGCTGCACCAACCCGCCAGCTACCATGCCTTTGCCGATGCGCGCAGCCTGTTCGGGGTGCCGCGCACTGCAGACACTCTATCCAACCTCCCCTTTGCTGTATTTGGCTTGTGGGGACTGTGGCAGTTACAGCGCACACCAACGCTGTCCGCGGTGTATCGCCGCATGGCAACGCTGTTTTTTGTTGGCCTGTTAGCCACCGCAGCCGGATCCAGCTGGTATCACCTAGCACCCAATGACGCACGACTGGTGTGGGACCGCGCCGGGATGACGCCGGGGTTTGCCGGCATCATGGGATTGGCTGTGGCGCAGCGTGTCAGTGATCGTGCCGGCCTTACGCTGGCCATCGCTTCGCTGCTACTGGGCTGGCTAGCCATCGCAGTGTGGTCATACAACGCCAACCTCATGCCTTGGGCGGTGTTTCAAGGCGGCGGGGTCATTTTAATTCTCGCTCTGCAGGCCCTGCCCCCTCGCCCAGGCACTCTGCGCATCCACTGGTCGTTCGTGCTCGCGGTGTATGCACTGGCGAAAGTAGCAGAGACTTTTGATACACAGATCTTCGAACTCACCGGTCTGTTCTCGGGCCACAGTCTCAAGCATCTGCTGGCCAGCCTTGCGGCGCTGCCGGTGATAGCAGCGCTGAGTAAACGTTAGGACAGCGCTCTGAAAAGCTACTGTCGCGCCACATATTCAGGCTGCTGCCAGTTCATTGACGCCTGACACTGCAGTCCCGCAGTTCACAGAGCCTGCTTATGGAACACCTTTACACGTTGTATGATGCGCTGGTCAGCATCAACGTCCCCAGCGGCACGGCTCGGCAAGTTGTCCAAGCCATGGAGCGCGACATGACCGGCGAACTGGCTACGAAATCCGAACTGCAGAACGTGCGCAACGATCTGCACAACTGCGTTGAGCGTTGCAGACTTGAACTGCATGCCGATATCGATCGTCTGCGCCAGGAGACCAAGGCCGACATCGATCTATTGCGCCAAGAAACCAAGGCAGATATCGATCTATTGCGCCAGGAAACCAAGGCAGATATCGATCGGCTGCGCCAGGAGACGCGGGCACAATTCGTGCGGGCGAATCACGAGATGGGCGCAGGCTTTGCGTTGATACGTAGCGAAATACAGACGATGTCGAAAGACATGACTATAAAGCTAGGTTCAATGATGGTGGCAATGGCCGGTCTGGTTGTTACGATACAAAAGCTGCTCTGACGCACCCGGCCCCATCTGCGTTAGGCTCCGCAGCGGGGCCACAACAATAAGACGCATATGTACGCATCCACTCGCTCTGTACGGCGCGGCCTACAGGCAGCTCTGGCAGCACTGCTGATCACTGCAGCAGGCACTGCTCTGGCAGCACAGCCGGCAGCACAACCTGCAGCACCCGTCGATGACGCCTACTCGCGCACCTGCGCGGCCTGCCATGGCGCAGAGCTGCGCGGCGGTGAAACCGGCCCAGCATTGATCGGCGCGGCCTTCCAACAGAAGTGGGCCAGCGTGCCGGCTACCGTACTCGAGGCCTACACGCGCGGCAGCATGCCGCCCACCAATCCCGGTGGTTTGGGCGCGGCCGACTATGCCTCTGCAGTGGCGCGCATCCGCTCGGCTAACGGCTGGCAGGTTGCTGCCACTGCCTCGCAGCCAGCACCCACCTACACTGAATGGCTGCACAACCGCGCTGATGCGGGCAGCAGCAGCTACTCGCCGCTGAACCAGATCAACGCGAGCAACGTCAACAAACTCAAAGTGGCGTGGCGCTGGAAGTCCGACAACTACGGCCCCACGCCAGAGTTTTATTACCGCGTCACGCCGCTGATGGCCGACGGCGTGCTCTACACCACGGCGGGTGTGCGCCGCACTGTCGTGGCGCTGGACGCCACTACCGGCGAAACGTTGTGGATGTATCGCCTGGATGAAGGCGCGCGTGGCGCTGCGGCACCGCGTCGCAGCTCGGGCCGTGGCGTGGCCTACTGGCGCTCTCGCAATGCAGGCGAAGCCAGTCGCGTCTACACCATCAGCCCGGGCTTTCAGCTGATCGCACTGGATGCGCGTTCGGGCCTGCCTATCAACAGCTTTGGCACTGCAGGGGTCATCGACCTTAAGACCGACCTGCCACGCGTCAACGATCCGGGCATGGCACAGCCGGGTTCCAGTTCACCACCGGTGGTGGTGGGCGACACGCTGGTGGTCGGTGTGGCGTTTGCTGCCGGCGGCGCACCCAAGACCAAAGAGGCGGTTCCCGGCTTTGTGCGCGGCTATGACGTGCGCACTGGCGCGCTGAAGTGGACCTTCCGCACGGTGCCGCAAAAGGGCGAGCCCGGCAGTGAGACATGGCTGGAAGGCAGCGAGGCCTATACCGGCAACACTGGTCTATGGAGCACCTTCAGTGCCGATGCCGAGCGTGGCTTGGTCTATATGCCCATCGAAGGCGCCACCGGCGATTTCTATGGTGGCCACCGCCCTGGCGACAACCTGTTTGCCGATGCGCTGGTCTGCGTTGAAGCAGCCACCGGCAAACGCGTCTGGCACTACCAGATCATCCATCACGATGTCTGGGACTACGACCTGCCGGCCGCGCCGGTGCTGGCCGACATCACTGTCGACGGCAAACGCATCCCTGCTGTGGTGCAGGTGACCAAGACCGGCTATGCCTATGTGTTTGATCGCGTCACCGGCAAGCCGGTGTGGCCGATTAAAGAAACGCCTTTTCCTAAGTCTGATGTGCCCGGCGAACGCAGCTCACCCACACAGCCCATCCCCAGCAAACCCGCCCCGTTTGAGCCGCAGGGCCTGCGCGTTGAAGATCTGATCGACTTCACGCCAGAGCTCAAGGCGCAGGCACAGCAGATCATCAGCCAATATCGCTATGGTCCGGCCTTCCTCCCGCCCAGCGTGGTGGTGCCCGGCAAGAACCTGGGCACATTGATCCGCCCGAACCTGTCGGGTGGTGCCAACTGGGCCGGCGGCGC
>CANFSB010000085.1 GCA_947449495.1 Pseudomonadota bacterium | reverse complement strand
GGTCTGCAGCAGTTGTCTGGCGGCAGAGCCGGTGATGCGCCGTCGTTACAGTTGGCGCAGCGACTGCGCCAATTGCCGCTGCGCGTCGGGCGCCTCAAGACGGGCACGCCGCCGCGTATTGACGGTCGCAGCATCGACTGGTCACGACTGGAAGTGCAGCCGGGGGATGAGCCGCGACCGGTGTTTTCGTTTCTGGGTCGGCGCAGCGATCATCCGCGCCAGTTGCCTTGCCACATCACCGCGACCAACGAGCGCACCCACGACATCATCCGTGCAGCAACCGATCGCTCGCCCTTGTTCAGTGGTGTCATCGAGGGCGTGGGCCCGCGTTATTGCCCCAGCGTCGAAGACAAGGTCATGCGCTTTGCGCAGCGCCAGTCACACCAGATTTTCCTCGAGCCCGAGGGCCTCAATACCCATGAGGTCTACCCCAACGGCATCTCTACCAGTCTGCCGTTTGATGTGCAGATGGACATGGTGCACAGCATTGTAGGTCTCGAGCAGGCCGAGCTGACACGACCCGGCTATGCCATCGAATACGATTACTTCGATCCGCGTGATCTCACGCCGCAATTGGCCGCCAAAGACCTGCCGGGCTTGTTTTTCGCTGGCCAGATCAATGGCACCACTGGCTATGAAGAAGCCGCTGCGCAAGGTCTGGTTGCCGGTATCAATGCCGCTGCGCTGGCCTGCGAGCTTGCACCGTGGGTGCCGCAACGCGACAACAGCTACATCGGTGTGATGGTTGATGACCTCACCACCGTGGGCACCCGCGAGCCCTATCGCATGTTCACCAGTCGCGCCGAATACCGCTTGACCCTGCGCGAAGACAACGCCGACGTGCGTCTTACGCCAGTCGCGCGCGAACTGGGGCTAGTTGATGACACGCGCTGGTCGCTGTTTGAGGCCAAACAGCAGGCGGTGGCTGTTGAGGCGGCGCGCTTGGCTGGCAGTTTGCTGCGTCCTACGCAAATTGATATCGAGTGGGCGACGCGAGTGTTGGGTGGTCCGCTGTCGCGCGAACAGACTGCGCTGGAGTTATTGCGACGTCCCGAAGTGGCGCACGCCGACCTTGAAGCACTGATCGGTCCGATGGCCACTGCAGATCTGGATGATCGCCTGGTCGAGCAGGTGCGCTTGGAACTGGAAGTACGCGCGCGCTATGCCGGTTATATCGAGCGCCAGCAACTGGAGGTGCAGCGCCAGCGTGTCAACGAAACCTTGGCTCTGCCAGTGGCGCTGGATTATGCAGCGATCCAGGGCTTGTCTAATGAAGTGCGTCAGACGCTGTCTGAGTCGCGGCCGGTGACCTTGGGCCAGGCTTCACGGCTGCCGGGGCTTACACCCGCGGCCGTCGCCATTTTGTTGGTGCACCTCAAGCGCGGCCGCGCCGCCTGAGTCTTCAGTCCGCCGGCACCAGCCGGATCGCCTCTTCCGGGCATTCGGCCACACAGCGCCCGCAACCGATGCAATCGGCAGCTCGCACCGCAATAGCCTGTCGTCCGCTATGCAACAGTGCGCGCAGCTTGCCTACCAAGCTCAGCGGGCCGCGCTCGGCGGGCGTCAGCTGGCGAACCTCGAACACCTGCTGCGGACACAGATGTGCGCACACACCCTTGCCCTCACAGCTGTTGAGGTTGATGACCGGCCGCAGTTGCCCGCTTGCACTCACGATGTTTTATGCAGTGCGCGTCAGACAGACCCGGCAGCACGGCCGGGAAAGCGCGTGAACAACTGCCGCACCGTATCGGTGATGGCCTGCTGCGGCTGCTTCATGGCTTCCCGCGACAGCCGGCCCTCAGCCACGCCTTCCCACACCACGCGCTTTTGACGCGCGTCGATGACTTCGATGTTGGCAGTGCCGACGTGGTAGCGCACGGTGTTGATCTCTGGCCCGTAAAACGGCGAACCCAGACCCAGATACAGGCCGCGGCGGTAAGCGTAATACCCCAAGCCCGGCTCAAGGAACATGCCCGGCGACGTATGGATGTCGGTCTTCTCGACGGTATTGGCGTTGAAGTTCACTAGCAGGTCGGCATCTTCGGCAACCTTGCGAAAACCCCGCGCGGCCATTTCGGTGTCGATGGCATCTTTGAAATGTTGTGTCACCAGCGTGGAGTAGCCGCTGGCATCGGTGCCGGCTGGCTCTACATAGCTGTAGGTGCGGAACACATTGAAATTAGCCCGCTGATCTTGATCGATGCGCAGCGTGGGCTTGGCAGGGGTGCAAGCCCCGAGCAGGGCCAGCACAGCGATGGCAGCGCCGCAACGCAGGCGGCTCAGTGTGAACAAGCTCATGGCGATACTCCGTCGTGGTGCCGCAAACGCGCCTTGCGGGTTCCGAATCATTTTACAGAGGACTGGTGCCTGCGCACGCCAGCTTGTGACGCAGCCAACAGAACCACCAGACGCACCGCGGGACACTAGGCGCCGGAAAACCGTCGCGTGTGTGTGACCGGCATCACGCAATACACGCGGCACGGTAATTGCTACTTCTGCCCCTAGTTATCGTTACATCGTCCACGTAGAGCGCCACAGCTTATGAGTACCCCGATGGAAGTCGTCCCTTCTACCCGCAGCGCAGCCGTGCTGCTGCTCGCGTTGGGTGAAGTGGCGGCCGCTGAGATCTTGCGTCACATGGATACGAAGGTGGTGCAGAGGCTCGGCGTCGAGATGTCTGGTCTCAAGACAGCCTCCAATGACGAAGTGACCGCGGTGGTGGGCTCTTTTGTCTCGGCGATGGGCGCGCGCGCCTCGATTGAAGTCGGCTCTGACGAATACATCAGAAAGATACTGGTCAGCGCGCTGGGCGATGAAAAAGCGTCAGGCATCATCGACCGCATCTCGCTGGGCCGCACCAGCAGCGGTCTGGACGTGCTCAAGTGGATGGAGCCTAAAGCCATCGCTGAAATCATCCGCCAGGAGCACCCGCAGGTACTGTCGATCATCATGGCGTACCTGGATACCGACCAAGCTGCCAAGGTGCTGGAACTGTTTCCGGACTGGCTGCAGGCCGAGATCATCATGCGCATCGCAACGCTCGACGGCGTGCCGCCCAGTGCGCTGCATACCGTCGACGAAATGATCGAAAAACAATTCAACGGCAAGCCCAGTGGCGTTGCCGCCAACCTCGGCGGACCAAAGGCCGCTGCTGGCATTCTCAACTTCATCGACAGCACTGGCGATGGCAAGGTCATTGGTCAGATCCGCAAAGCCGACGAAGTGCTGTGCCAGCGACTGCAGGACCTAATGTTTGTATTCGAGGATCTGCTGGAGATCGACGACCGTGGCATTCAGGAATTGTTGCGTGAGATCGATACCAACACGCTGGTACTGGCGCTTAAAGCCGCGGTGCCCGCGATGCGCGACAAATTCATGGCCAACATGTCGACCCGTGCAGCCGAGATGCTCAAAGACGACTTGGAATCGCGCGGCCCGGTGCGTCTTGCCGAGGTGGAAACCTCGCAGAAAACCATTCTCAAGACCGTGCGCAAGCTGGCCGAGGAAGGCCGGATCATGCTCAACAACACCGGCGAAGAGTTCGTCTGACGCTTTGGCTGTTACACCACACACTTATTGAGCGCACATGGCACTGGACATTCTGAATCAAGACGAGATCGACGCTCTACTCAATGGAGTAGACAGCGGTACCGTCGATCTTGTTGCGCCGATACAGCCGGGCGAAGTCCGTGCTTACGACTTCGCAACTCAAACTCGTATTGTGCGCGGCCGCATGCCCACGCTCGAGATGATCAACGAGCGCTTTGCACGCCAGATGCGCTTGAGCATGTTCAACATGCTGCGCCGTTCGCCAGACGTGGCAGTAGCTCCGATTACGCTGCCAAAATTCGGCGAGTACCTGCCTACGCTGCAGGTGCCCACTAACCTGAATCTCATTTACATGAAGCCGCTGCAGGGCAGGGGTCTGGTGATCCTGGAGCCCAAGCTGGTGTTTGCGGTCATTGACAACTTCTTCGGCGGCATTGGTCGCCACGCCAAGATAGAGGGTCGCGAGTTCACGCCGACCGAGATGCAAGTCATCCACATGTTGCTCAAGCAGATCTTCACCGCCATGCGAGATGCCTGGACCCCGGTGATGGACATCAGCATGGAGTACATAAACTCCGAAATTAATCCCAACTTCGCCAACATCGTGACCCCCACCGAAATTGTGGTGGTCAGCAAATTCCATATTGAGTTGGAAGGCGGCGGTGGTGACATCCATGTGACGCTGCCCTATTCAATGGTCGAACCTATCAAGGACATGCTCAAAGCCGGTATGCAGGCCGACCGAGCCGGCGAGAACAACCGCTGGGGTCAATCGCTGCGCAACGAGCTGGAAGACTCTGAGGTGGAGCTCATCACCACGCTGTGCGAGGCCAAGGTGTCACTGAGCCAGTTGCTGGATATGAAAGCGGGCGACGTCGTGCCGTGCACCTTCAACGGGACGGCCACTGTGCTGTCTGATGGACTGCAGCTGTTTCAGGGTGAAGTGGGTCAGCAACGTGGCCGCCAGGTGGTCAAGGTGCGCGAGTTGATCTCCCGTAAGACGGCCAACTCACTCGATGCCTTCGTGAGGAAATACTGATGGCCCTCGCTTTGGAAACTGATTCGGATCTGCCCGCGCCTATGGCGCTGCCCGAAATGGGCTTGGTAGCCAGTGCGCATGACGTAATTCTCGATATTACCGTCGAGTTATCACTGGAAGTGGGACGTACGACATCGAACGTGGGCGCCCTTTTGGCGATGAATGTGGGAACTGTGATCGAGCTGGACCGCCCCGCAGGCGAGCCGCTCGACGTATATGTCAATGGACGCCTGGTGGCTCACGGCGAGGTTGTGATGGTGAACGAACGTTATGGCGTGCGCTTTACCGATTCCGTCTCGACCAATCGCAGCCGGCGCTGACCAGTTAGGTCCGAGGAGACAAAGCTATGGGTTCTGCGGTTCGCTTTCTGGTGGTTGACGATTTCTCAACCATGCGTCGCATCATCAAAAACTTCCTCAATGATCTGGGATACAACCATGTTCAGGAAGCTGATGACGGCATGACTGCCTTGCCGATTCTTAAGAGCGGCACTATCGATTTCTTGATCACGGACTGGAACATGCCCGGTATGCAGGGCCTGGATCTGCTCAAGGCTGTGCGCGCCGATCCGAAGATTTCCAAGATGCCGGTGCTGCTGCTGACAGCCGAAGCCAAGCGCGAGCAGATCATCGAGGCTGCCCAAGCCGGTGTAAATGGCTATGTCATCAAGCCTTTTACTGCGCAGACACTCAAAGACAAACTCGACAAGATCTTGGCCGGCAAAGGCGCAGGACAGCAGGCACAACAGGCCGCAGGATGAGCGTACAGGGAGCGCCCCGCAGTCTGTCGCAGCTGTATGGCGACGCTGTGGGTCGGCTACAAGCAGCCATGCAGCAAGATGATTCGCAAGGCTTTCACGCGATACTTGAGCAATTGCGCGAGCGCAGGTCCTCGGATGTAAGACGCGAGTTGCGATCGCTGGCGACCACGCTGCACGATGCGATGCTGCGCTTTAGACAAGATTTTAATGTTGCCGACATGGCTGAGCATGAAGTGCCTGATGCGCGCGCACGGCTTAACTATGTCTTGCAGCTGACAGATGCGGCTGCGCACCGCACCATGGATATGATCGAGCAGTGCGGGCCGCTAGCCGAGCGCATTGCTACCGTTGCACAAAGTCTCCAGAAGGCACTTCAATCGACCGACGACGACCCCGACAGCGTGCCTTCCGTGCTGCAGGTGCAAGTAGAAGACTTCATTGCCACAGCGGCGCTGGACTGCAGCGCAATCCGTAACAACCTGTCGCAAGTCATGCTGGCCCAGTCCTACCAAGACCTCACAGGCCAGATCATTCGCGGCGTTGTAAGCCTGGTCACTGAAGTGGAGACCGTGCTGGAAAAACTGCTGGAGATGACTGGCGCCACAGGTCGCACCGGTACTTGGCGTCGTCCAGACGTACCGGCGCCAGGTCAGTCGTATGGACCGGCGATCCCAAGCTTGCCCGGCGCTGACGCGCCTAACCAGACCAACATCGACGATCTGATGGCCGATCTGGGCCTGTAAATTCAACTGCGCAGCTTGTGACACAGGGCGCAGTCACCGACCCCCCACCTGCCGGACACTACCGGCACGACTGGCTGAAAAATTCGGCACAGCAGAGGTTTGCATGGCGGCGTCCGGCGCACAACAGCATAACGATACTGGCATCAACGGCACGCCCGGCGTTGCTGTGTGCGGCGATAGCCTGTTGGTATTGCAGCTGCCGGCGCACTGTACGCTGTCGCAGGCGGCAGCGCTGCGCGCCAGTCTGCTCACTGCAGCGGCAACTACCCGTGATGTTGAATTAGATGCCAATGCCGTTGTAGCCGCAGACACTGCCGGCCTGCAGTTGTTGCTGGCGTTTATAACGCACCTGCAGCAGCAGGGCCGTTGCGTGCAGTGGGTGTATGTTGGTACGCCGCTGCAGACGGTGGCCAAGCAGCTGGGTCTGCTGCAACAGTTGGGCTTTATGGCCAGAGATTCGCTCCGTGAGTGACAACATGGAGCAATTTCAAGCTGCTTTCTTTGACGAGAGTTTGGAAGCGCTTGATGCCATGGAGAGTGGCTTGCTGCAGATGGATGCGGGCGATGCCAATGCCGATCGCATCAACACTATTTTCCGACTTGCTCATTCGATCAAGGGAAACGCCGGCATGTTGGGCTTTACGCCCGTGACCAGCTTCACTCACTTACTTGAATCATTGCTGGCACAGGTGCGTGCCAATCAACGCGGATTTACGCAGCCGGTTGCAGACGCGTTGCTGCTGGCTGTAGATGCACTGCGCAATATGATGATTGATCTGCGCACTGGGCACGGGCAAGCAACGTTAAGCAGCGATGTGATGCGTGAGCAACTGCTGGCCTTGATCAGCGAAGTGCCGGCGCAAGCCGCAGCAGCTCACGCGCCAGCCTCGGCTCCTACTTGCAACACGGCTAATGCAACTGGCCAATGGTTGATAGGGTTCTCGGCACGCGAGTCTCTGCTCATTGCTGACATCGATCCTGCCCAGCTTTTCGCCGATTTGTCTGCGCTGGGTCCGCTGCAAGTAACGCCAGATACGTCTCGCCTGCCAGCTTTGGCCCAACTCAATCCGGGCGTTTGTCATCTGAGCTGGGAACTGCATCTGCAAACCGATGCACCACAGGATTCAATTGAGCTGCTGTTTGATTGGGCCGAACATCACTGTGACCTGGTCATTAAGCAGTTGCCGGCGCTGGTGCAAGCAGTGCCAGATCCCCACACCGCTGAGCAGGATGCTGCCTCGGTGCGCATGCCGCTGGCCAAGATTGATGCAGTGCAGGTGGCGCTCAATCGTGTCACCACCGCCCAAGCGCAGTTGCAAAGCTATGCGTCGGATTTGACGGGCGGTGCTGCTGACGGCATGCACTTCGGGATGACGCAGCTGCAGCTGCAGCTACGGCAGCTGCAAGAGGAAGTGCGTCGCTTACGCATGTTGCCGGTGGGCACCTTGTTTGGACGTTTTCCGCGCTTAGTGCGCGATGCCGGCGCATTGCTTGGCAAGCAGATCCGCTTAACGACCGGTGGTAATGATACTGAGCTTGACCGAGCCATTCTTGAGCGTCTGGGCGATCCGCTACTACATCTGGTGCGTAACTGCATTGATCATGGTATTGAGCTGCCGCAGCTGCGGGTGGCAGCAGGCAAGCCTGCTGAGGGTCATGTGCATATTGAGGTCGCTGCAAGCGCGGGCCTGGTAGTGATCGAAGTCAGTGACGACGGTAAGGGGCTCGATTCCAATCGCATATTAGACAAAGCACGTGCGCGCGGGCTTTCACAGGCGCACGCCGAACTTACTGAGCAGCAGGTCCATGAATTAATTTTCCTGCCTGGTCTTTCAACAGTCGACGTGGCCACTGACTTGTCTGGTCGTGGCGTTGGTATGGATGTAGTGCGCTGCAATGTTGAAACACTGGGCGGCAGCATCGAGCTGCAGTCCACGGCGGGTAAGGGCACACGCTTTACGCTGTGTCTGCCCATTGCTGTCGATGGCCAGATCATGGGCGAGTCGGTTGCTGACGGCCTACTCCAATTGCGTCACAGCGCCTGACACTAGAGGTCTGTCGCACATGAATGCTCCGGAACAGCAGTCCTTGGTACCGCAGCCTTACGCTACGGCGCAGCTGCTGGGCGTGCAGTGCGGTGGTCGCCTGTATGGAATCGATCTGCAGCGTCTACACGAGATCCGTCGGGG
>CANFSB010000084.1 GCA_947449495.1 Pseudomonadota bacterium | reverse complement strand
GCGCCAGTTCGGCTCGTTGCAATAGCGGGTCTTGCTGATAAAACGACGGCTCTGCCAATGCAGCTGCCAAGGTTGTTTTTTCTGCTTCCAGTTCAGCAATACGCAGCGTGAGCTTTTCAAGCTCGCGTTGTTCCGCATGCGAGCGCCGTTTACGCGGCGGCAGTACCGGCTTGGGTGCCGGTGTTGGCGGCGCGACTTTGGGTGCTGCGGCGCGAGCGCGTTGGGCATCACGCTGTGCGGTGCGCCAGGTGACAAAGTCACTATAGCCGCCCACAAAGTCCTGCACTCCACCAGTGCCATCGAGCACGAACAGGTTGGTGACCACGCTGTCGAGGAAGGCGCGGTCATGGCTGACCAACAGCAGCGTGCCGGTGAAATCGGTGACCAGTTCCTGCAGCAACTCCAGCGTGTCGATGTCCAGATCGTTGGTGGGCTCGTCCAGAACCAGCAGGTTGGCCGGCTGCGCAAACAACTTGGCCAGCAGCAACCGGTTGCGTTCACCACCTGACAGAGCACCGGCGGGTGTTTTGAGCTGATCGGGGCGGAACAGAAAGTCGCGCAGATAGCCCGACACATGCCGCGGTTGACCGTTGACCGTGACGAAGTCGTGACGGTCGACCACGTTGTCCATGACCGTGGCTTCAAGGTTGAGCGTGGCGCGCTGTTGATCGTAGTAGGCCACTTCCAGCTTAGTGCCACGCCATACTGTGCCTGCGCTGGGCTCTAGTTCGCCCAGCAGCAGTTTGATGAGCGTGCTCTTGCCCGCGCCGTTGGGCCCGACTATGCCAATGCGATCCCCGCGCATCACGCGACCGCTGAAGTCCCGGATCACTTCGCGTTCGCCAAAGCGCACTGCGACGTTCTCGGCTTCAAACACCAGCTTGCCAGACTCACGGCCTTCCTGAACTTGGGCAGCGAGCTGACCGACGCGGTCACGGCGATCCCGCCGTTCGTTGCGTAATTCCATCAGTGCGCGTACGCGACCTTCGTTGCGCGTACGGCGCGCCTCGACCCCCTTGCGAATCCATACTTCTTCTTGCGCCAACTTCTTGTCGAACAGCGCGTTCTCTTTTGCTTCGTTGGCCAGTTGTTCGGCCTTGCGCTGCGCGTAGCTGTCGTAATTTCCGGGCCAGCTGCTCAGGTGGCCGCGGTCCAGATCAATGATGCGGGTGGCCAGCGTGTTGACGAAGCGTCGGTCATGGCTGACGAACAACAGCGCGCCGTTGAACTCAAGCAGAAACTGCTCGAGCCATTCGATGGCTTCGATGTCCAGGTGATTAGTTGGCTCGTCGAGCAGCAGCAGCTCGGGTTGGCAGACCAGAGCGCTGCCCAACAGTGCGCGTCGCCGCCAACCACCAGACAGCGCGCTGTACAGTACGCTGCCATCCAGTCCCAGATGTGACAGCACCGTGTCGATGCGCTGCTCTACCTGCCAGCCCTGTGCTGCGTCGATCTTTTCTTGCAGTTTGCCTAACCGCACACCATCGGCATCTGTGAAGGTCTGTGCATAGCGGTCTGAGGTGGCGTGATAGTCGGCAAGCAGGCGCGCAACCTCTGGCAGGCCGCCTGCGACCACTTCACGTACCGTCTCACCACTGACTTTGACAATATCCTGAGGCAAGTGCGCCCTGCGGGCTCCGGGGCGCAGCCACACGATGCCGCTATCGGGTAGGGCTTCGCCTGTGACCAGTCGCATCAGCGACGACTTGCCCTCGCCGTTGCGGCCCACGATGCAGACCCGTTCGCCGGGTTCGACTTGCAGGCTGGCCTGCTCTAGCAAAGGCCGAGAGCCATAGGCCAGAGAGACGCCATCTAGACGCAGTACTGGGGGCATGACTCAGGTACCTGCCGCAAATGTGACAAGGCTCATGCGCAAATCAGCAATCGTGACGCCGGTCAGGTTCTGCCGGCAGGCGCTGAACCATACTCCGGCCCAAGGTCCCGACTGGTCCGCCATAGCTGGCCGGATCGCGGTCTGGGAACCGCACGATACGGTCTGAGGGTTTGTAGTGCTCGCAATCATTGGTACGGTCGTTGTCCTGGCTAGTGTGCTGGTGCCATTCGTGCTGGATGGCAGCAGCCTGCTGCTGCTGTGGCATCCGCTCGAAATCGTGATCATTTGCGGTGCAGCACTGGGCGCGTTCCTTATCAGCAACCCTTTGAAAGTGGTCAAGGACGCGTTCTCCGGTGCACTGGGCCTGATCAAGGGGCCCCGTTATGGGCGCCAAGAATACATCCAGCTGCTCAAGCTCATTTACGACATTCTGGTGATGATGCGAAAAGACGGCGTCCTGGCGCTCGAAAAGCACATCGAAGAGCCCGAGAAGAGCGACATTTTCAAGAAATACCCGGTGGTGATGGGTGACCACCACATGCTGGAGTTCATCACGGACTGCCTGCGGCTGATTTCAGGGGGCAACCTCGATCCCCATGAGCTTGAAAGCCTGCTCGAATACGAGCTGGAAACCCACCATCACGAGGCGGCAGAGCCTGCTCACGCGGTGCAGAAGGTGGCCGATGCGTTGCCGGGTTTCGGCATCGTGGCAGCGGTGTTGGGCATCGTTACCACCATGGCGCACATTGAGGGCGCCAGTACCTCCGAAATCGGGCACCACGTGGGTGCGGCACTGGTCGGCACCTTCCTGGGCATTCTAGTGGCTTATGGCTTTGTTGGGCCGATTGCGGCCGCGATGGAAGGCAAGGCCAATGAAGAGGGCAAGGCCTTTGAAGTGGTCAAGATGGCGCTGGTGGCCAGCGTGCGTGGCTATCCGCCACCGGTGGCGGTGGAGTTTGCACGCAAGCTGCTGTTCAGCCAGGTGCGGCCGAACTTCAAGGATCTGGAGCAGGCCTTGCGCAACAAGCCTGCTGCGAGTTGATGCGTCGTGGCTGATGACGAGGCCGTACGGCCGATAATCATCAAGAAGCGCAAGGTCCAAGGCGGCGGCCATCACGGCGGTGCTTGGAAAGTGGCCTATGCCGACTTCGTGACCGCCATGATGGCCTTCTTCATGGTGATGTGGCTGGTGGCTTCAGTAAACAAAGAGCAGCGCGCCGCGCTCTTCGAATATTTCAACAATCCCAGTATGGAAGAGGGCAAGAGCACCAAGGCTGCGCCCGGTCAGCAGGGTCCTGGCGGTGCCAGTACCAGTGCGATCAATCTCGGTGGCGGCCTTGATGCGCCGCGTTCATCCAATGGTAAGGAAAATGGTCTGGGCGAGCCCACCAACGCCGAAGAAGCCAAGAAGCTTGAGGAAGAAGAAGCCAAGAGGATTGCAGAAGCAGCAGAGCACAAGAAGCTGGAATCACTGGCCGCGGAACTCTCAGATGCCGTATCGAAAAGTCAGGCCTTGGCACCTTTTAAAGATCAGCTGCTCATCGACATCACCCCCGAAGGACTGCGTTTGCAAATCATCGACAAGCAGAACCGGACGATGTTTGACGTGGGCCGCGCCGAGCTCAAGGACTACACCATCAAGATTCTGCGCGAGCTGGCGCCCTTTCTGGCTCGCGTACCCAACAGCATCAGCATCAGTGGCCACACCGATGCCAAGCCCTATGGCAGTGGTGCAGGCGGCTATTCAAACTGGGAGCTGTCGGCGGACCGCGCTAATGCCGCGCGTCGTGAATTGATCCGTGGTGGCCTGACCGAAACCAAGTTCCAGCGCGTCGTGGGCCTGGCGTCATCGGTATTGTTTGAAAAGACCGATCCGCTGAGTGCAAAGAACCGGCGCATCAGCATCATTGTGATGACCAAGACAGCGTCTGATGCTGCGCGTGCTACCGACGAGCCGGCTCGTACAGAGGAAGAAACGGTTGCACCCGGTACTACATCAGCAGATGCCCCGAAACCCTCGGCAGCAGTGGCCGACGCGACGCCTGCACCTGCTGCAAATCCCGCAGCTGCTGCCAAGCCTGCGCCCGCTGCCAGTGCTGCACCTGCTCTGAGTCCTGCGGCTGCTGCGCTTGCCGCTGCTCGCGGTGCAGCTCCTCGCCCGGCCGCTGCGTCACCTGCTACGAAGCCGGCTTCTGCTCCGGTGACACCACCTTAACCGCCTGTCCGTCGACCAGTGAATCCGGCGGGTTGAGGATTACAGCGTCGTTGGCGGACAGACCGTCTACCACTTCAAATTCGGTGCCAAAGTCGCGGCCCAGTTGCACCTTGCGCAAGCTTGCCGTGTTGTCGGCTGTGGCTACCGCCACCATCGTGCCTTTGCCGCGGAAGATCAGTGTGCTGACGGGCAAGCGCAACACATCTGCTGCAGCCGTGATCTCAAACGCAGCCTGAACATAGGCGCCAGGCAGCAGACTGCCAGAGGCATCGTCCACGGCCAGTTCCACGCGCAATGATCGGCTGACCGGGTCAATGGAGCCGCTATTACGCACCACGTGGGCGCTATAACTCTTGCCCGGTTGTTCCGGCACACTGACTTTGGCAGTGGTGCCGGGCTTCATCATTCCGGCTTGGGCCTGCGGCACGGCCAAAAACAACCGTAACGCCCCCGCTGACGAAATGCGATACAGAGATGACGCGGTGCCGCTGCTGGCGCCATTGACCGCGCCAGCGGCAGTGACCAACTGCCCCACATTGACGCCGCGTGCGGTGATGGTGCCGGCAAAGGGCGCTGTGACGCGCCGAAAGCTTTGCAATTGGCGCAACCGCGCGACGTTGGCGCTTTGTGCGTCCACTGCAGCCTTGCGGACCATTGCATCGGCGAACTTCTCTTCTGCTGTCTGACGCGCGACCAGCTTCTGGTCGAGCAGCTGTTGCCAACGCGCAGCCGTTGCGCGTGCCAGTTCCTCTGTTGCACGGCTGTTGGCCAAATCTGCCTCGGCTTGGCGGATCTGTTCGTCCAATTCTGGTGTGTCGATTTCGGCAAGCAACTGACCGGCCTTCACCTGCTGCCCGATATCGGCGTGCAGCTTTTTGACGAAGCCTTGCACTCGAGCATAGAGCCCCGATTCGTTGTCGGTCTCAAGTGTGCCCGGTAGAACTAGCACGCCCGTACCGCCGCGGCTGGGCAAGGTGGTGGACACATTAATGACTGCCGCGTCGATGCTGCGCTTTTGCACTGCGGCAAAGGCGTTGTGCCGACTCACTAAGCCGAAGGCAACTGCCGCTGCTGCAGCCAAGGCTGTAACGGTCAGCAGTCTGCGGCCCGTTGCTGCGGTGCCGGCGTGCGTAGGATCAGACATGTGCGATCACCTGTGTCGCCAACTGCTTGCGGCGACGGTCATGCAGGAAGGTAAAAACAGCGGGCACAAAGAACAGCGTGGCGACCGTAGCAAAGGCCAGCCCACCGATGACGGCGCGACCCAGTGGAGCGTTCTGCTCACTGCCTTCACCCAACCCCAACGCCATCGGTGCCATACCGACCATCATGGCCAGCGCGGTCATCAGCACTGGCCTTAGGCGAGTAAAGCAGGCGTTGAGCATGGCAGCGGCCGGCGCATCGCCTGCAGCAAGTCGTTCGCGAGCAAAGCTGACTACCAGCACGCTGTTGGCCGTAGCCACACCCATACACAAAATGGCACCAGTCAGCGCCGGTACCGACAGCGTGGTGAAGGTGAGAAACAGGAACCAGACAATACCCGCCAAAGCCGCCGGTAATGCCGCGATGATGATCAGCGCATCAATCCAGGACTGGAAAAACACCACCAGCAGCAGATAGACCAGCAAAATGGCCAGCGCTAAACCGGCAAACAAACCGGTAAACGAGTCGCTCATCGTCTCCAGCTGACCGCGCAACTCGATGCGTGTGCCGCGCGGTAGGTCTTTGCGGGCTTCTTCGACCGCGGCACGCAGTTCCCGTGCAGCGCCACCAAAGTCGCGACCTGCCACATCACCATAGATATTGATCACGGGCTGCACGTTGTGTTTGGACACTACGGCAGGCCCTGTGCCATAGCGCAACTCTGCCACCTGACCGACGGTACGGTCTGCACCGCCAAAACGGCCCAAGGACAGCGACAGCAGGTCGCTGGTAGACGCCATGCGATGTTGAGGCGTCTGCGTTGAAACGTTGTATTGCACGCCGTTTTGTTGATTGAGCCAGAACGTGGGCGCCGTCTGAAAGCTGCCGCTGAGGTTGACCAACAGACCTTGTGCCACCTCACGCTGCGTAAGCCCGACGTCGCGCGCGCGACTGCGGTCTACATCAAGGCGCAGTTGCGGTCTATCGAACGATTGCTGGATACGCAGGTCGACCAAGCCCGGTATGTTGCGCAGGCGTTGCAACAGCTTGCGCGAAACCTCGCGGTTGCCTTCGATGTCATTGCCGGCCACTTGCACGTCGATGGGCGAGGGCAGACCCAGATTGAGTATCTGACTGACAATGTCGGCAGGTAGGAAAGCAAAGGTCACGCCCGTAAACTGCTCTGGAAGCTTCTGGCGCAACACGGCCACATAGTCTGCGGTGGGTCGATGGTGCTTGCTCAGTCCCAGCAGGATGTCTGCGTCCGAGCTGCCGATAGGTGCAGAGCTGCTGTAGATCAGCGAGAGATTGTTGTTGGGCAGGCCGATGTTGTCGATCAGCGAGTCAATTTCGTCGGCTGGGATGACCTCGCGTATGGCCAGTTCAATGCGGTCGCAGAGTGCGGCTGTCTCTTCGACGCGCAAGCCGCTGGGACCCCGGATGTGCAAGCGCAGCTGACCGGCATCAATCGCCGGGAAGAAATCTGTGCCCAGTGCAAAGCCTAGCGGCAATGAGCACACCACCAGGCTCATGAACACTGCAGCAAAACGCTTGGGCTTTTGCAGCACTGCTGCAAGCGCCGTTTTGTAGCGATCACGTAGCGCGCGGAAAGCGCTATCGATGTGAGCGTGAAAGCCTTGAGCTACGCGGCCTGCCGTGTCGTGTAAGTGGGGCTGAACCTGCAGCCAGTACAGCGCCAGCGTCGGCACCAGCGTGCGTGACAGCACAAATGACGCCAGCAGCGAGAAAATCACCGCTTGTGCCAAAGGAGCAAACAGGAACTGCGCCACGCCGCTGAGGAAAAACATCGGCAGAAACACCACGCAAACACACAACACAGAGACCAGCGCCGGCAGCACGATCTGCTGCGCACCGTCACGAATAGCGGTGCGGATGTCCTTGCCGGTTTCCAGATGCGAGTTGATGTTCTCGATAGTCACGGTTGCGTCATCGACCAGAATGCCGATAGCCAGCGCGAAGCCACTCAACGTCATGATGTTGATGGTCTGCCCAGTGGCGGACAGCGCGATGATGGCCGCGAGAATCGACAGCGGAATCGAGATGCAGATGATCAACGTGCTGCGCCAGCTGCCCAGGAACAGCAGGATCAGCAAGCCGGTTAGACAGCCGGCGATCAATCCCTCATGGATCACGCCGTTGATTGCAGCGTTGACGAACAGCGACTGATCACCAAACTGCGCAATGTTGAGATCTGTCGGCAGCGTGCTGGCGATGCGTGGCAGGTTTTGTTTGACCTTCTCGATGATATCGAGCGTCGATGCACCCGCGCCACGTTGAATAGTCAGCAATGCGGCTCTCTGGCCATTGACGCGCACGATGTTGGTTTGCGGTGAAAAGCCATCGCGCACATGCGCTACGTCTCGCAAATACAGCAAACCGCTGCCGGCCCGCAGAGGCAGGTTGTTCAGATCGTCGGCACTGGGCACGCTGGCGTTGAGTCGCACGTCATATTCGGTCGCGCCGATCTTCTGCGTGCCCGACGGCAGGGTCAGGTTTTGCGCGGCCAGCGCATCCGTCACATCGGTGGCCGTCAGCCCGCGCGCAGCCAAGGCCACCGGATCAAGATCCACCAGAATCTGCCGGTTCTTACCGCCAAAGGGTGACGGTATCGATGCACCCGGCACCGTCGCCAGTTGGATGCGGATGAAGTTGTTGGCCAGATCGTTGATCTCGTGTTCGGCCAAGCTGTTGCTGGTCACGGCCAGTTGCAGCACCGGTATGTTGGCGGCGTCGTACACCACCAGTACCGGCGGGCTGATGCCCGTGGGCATCTGCCGCGATGTGGATCCGGCCGACGACACCATCTGGCTTTGCGCGCGCTCGACGCTGCCACCTGGGTGCAAAAACACTTTAACGATGCCGTTACCAGCCAGCGACTGCGATTCGATGTGCTCTACGTCGCTGAGCGTTGTTGCCAAGCCACGCTCATACAGTGTGGTGATACGCGCCGACATTTCGTCGGCAGGCAGGCCCGTGTAAGTCCAGCCGGCCGCCAAAATGGGTATGGGAATACGCGGAAAGATATCGATGGCCATGCGCTGCAACGCCAGAACACCAAACAGCGGTAACAACAGCGCCATCACGATGAACGTGTACGGTCTGCGCAGGGCGATGTCGACGATCCACACGGGGCTGCATTCCAGACGTTCTGAGAAGTCGCTACTGTACCTAACCCGTGACGCTTGTGGCGCAGGGCAATG
>CANFSB010000083.1 GCA_947449495.1 Pseudomonadota bacterium | reverse complement strand
CGTCGTGGCAACGATCTGGCACGCATGGCAGAGCTGCAATACGGCCGCATTCCCGAGCTGGAAAAGCAGCTCGTGGCTGCACAGGCGGCTGAACAGACCGCACCGACCTTGGTGCGCACTAGCGTCACCGAAGAGGAGATCGCAGAGGTTGTGTCCAAGTGGACCGGCATTCCCGTGTCCAAGATGCTCGAAGGCGAGAAAGACAAACTGCTGCGTATGGAAGAGGCGCTGGGCAAGCGCGTGGTGGGTCAGCCCGATGCGCTGCGCATCGTGGCCAACGCCATCCGTCGTTCGCGTGCGGGGCTTTCAGATCCGCGCCGTCCCAATGGTTCGTTCCTGTTTCTAGGTCCTACCGGCGTAGGCAAGACCGAGCTGTGCAAGGCCTTGGCAGAGTTTCTGTTCGACAGTGACGAGTCCATCGTGCGCGTCGACATGAGTGAGTTCATGGAGCAGCACTCGGTGGCACGCCTGATCGGCGCTCCGCCGGGCTATGTGGGCTATGAAGAGGGTGGTTACCTGACCGAAGCCGTGCGTCGTCGCCCGTATTCGGTGGTGCTGCTCGATGAAGTCGAGAAGGCCCACAAAGATGTGTTCAACGTGTTGCTGCAGGTGCTCGATGACGGCCGCTTGACCGATGGCCAAGGTCGCACCGTGGACTTTCGCAACACGGTCATCATCATGACCTCCAACTTAGGCTCCGACATCATCCAGCAGATGGCGGGCGAGGGCCCTTACGAGCAGATGAAGTCGGCAGTCATGGAGCGGGTCGAGCAGCACTTCCGGCCCGAGTTCATCAACCGCATCGACGACATCATCGTGTTTCACCCGCTGGGCGCGGCACAGATCCGTGCCATCGTCGAAATACAGTTGGCTGGCCTCAAGGCGCGGCTGGCAGAGCGCGACATGACGCTGGAGCTGTCCGATAGCGCCTGTGCGCTGCTGGGCGAGGCGGGCTTCGATCCGGTGTATGGCGCACGACCGCTCAAGCGCGCCATTCAGCAGCAGGTCGAGAATCCGTTGGCCGAGCGCATCCTGCGCGGTCAGTTGCAGGCTGGTGATGTGATCACTCTGGCAGCAAAAGCCGGGCAACTGGTGTTCGGCAGCCAGCGTGGCTGAGGCATACTCACGTCATGCCGTTCTATGAATATCAGTGCAAGGCCTGTGGCGCGCAGGTCGAAGTGCTGCAAAAAATTTCCGACGCGCCGCTGCGCAAGTGCACCAGCTGTGGCAAGAGTCAGCTCACCAAGCTGATCTCTGCCCCTGTGTTCCGGCTCAAGGGCTCGGGCTGGTACGAGACCGACTTCAAGGGCGAGGGCGACCGCAAGCGCAACTTGGCCGGTTCCGAGTCCGAGAGTGGTGCACCGGCGGCCGAGGCGGCCAAGCCCGCAGAGGCCGCCAAGCCTGCCGATGCCACGCCGGCTGCCAAGCCGGTCGAGGCAGCCAAGCCTGCGGCCAGCAAATCCGCCACCAAATTCAAGGCACCGGCCAAGTCACCGGCCAAGTCCAAGCCAAAACCTAAGGCCAAGAGCCGCAAGTGAGAGCTGCAGTATTGCGGCGCCTGCGCCGTTACCTCATGGCCGGGCTGTTGGTGTGGGTGCCGTTGGGCGTCACCTACCTGGCGTTCCGTTTCCTGTTCGAAGTGATGGACCAGCTGCTGCCGCTGTTGCCGGCGCGATGGCGTCCGGATTCATGGCTCGGTCATGACCTGCCGGGCTTCGGTCTGGTGGTGGCTGCGATCGTGTTGCTGCTCACTGGCGTGCTGGCAGCCAATTTCATCGGCCGGCGGTTGGTGGGCTGGTGGGAAGACCTGCTTAACCGCATTCCGCTGGTGCGCACCATCTATTCGGGTGTCAAAGGCTTTACCGAAACGCTGGTGTCCAGCTCCGGCGATTCTTTCAACAAGGTTGTGTTGGTCGAATATCCGCGGCGCGAGGCGTGGAGCATCGCCTTTGTCACGTCCAGTGACTTGCCCGGCATCAATGCGCAAACCGGCGTACCGATGGCCTGTGTATTCGTGCCGACCACACCCAATCCCACCTCCGGCTTCATATTCATGGTGCCGCAGTCGCAGCTCATCGAGCTGGACATGACTGTCGATGCGGCCATGAAAATGATCGTGACACTGGGAGTGGTAGTACCTCCTTCGATACGGCCTGTGTCGCTTTCCGCCGACAGCTGAATTTGTCTGGCATCTGGCGCTGGGAGCCCCGCTGTTGTAGTTTCACGCCAAGCGTTTTCTGCCCTGTAGTGGGCGGCGTGAATTAATACAAAGTTTTGGGGAGTTCAAACATGACCGACAGCATTCTGTCGCGTGCCGTGCGGCGCGCGATTTACCGTGGCGCCGTGCCGGCGCTGACCTTGGCAATGCTGGTGGGTGCGCCCGCCATGGCCGCCGACGAAGAAGTGCAGGAAGTGACCGTTACCGGTACCCGCATCCGTCAGGTGACCGGCATGACAACCCCGGTGCCGGTGACGTCCATCGTCGCCGCCGACCTTAAGCAGAACAACCCGGGCGCTGCGCTGGCCGACCAGCTCGACAAGCTGCCGCAGTTGTTTCAGACCGAATCCGCGCAGCGCGGCTCGGGCGCGCTGTTCGGCAACGCCGGCGGCAGCTATGTGAACCTGCGTGGTTTGGGCAGCCAGCGCACGCTGGTGCTGCTCGACGGCGCACGCGTGGTGCAGGATGACCGCGGCGGCGCCGTCAACATCGGTGTGCTGCCCCAGGGCCTCATCAAGAACGTAGACATCATCACCGGCGGTGCCTCGGCACAGTACGGCGCTGACGCCGTGGGCGGTGTGGTCAACTTTGTCCTCGACCGCAAGTTCCAAGGCCTCAAGGCCAGCGCCAGCACTGGCGTCACCGAGCGCGGCGATGGCTTCAACAATAAGGTCTCGGTCACCGGCGGCACCAAGATTGGCGACAAGCTCAATCTGACGGCCTCTCTCGACCTGAACAACATCTCGCAGATCAGCCGCGATCCGACGCGTCTGGGTGACTGGTTCCAGCACTGGGGTTACATCGCCAACCCGGCTTACAAGAGCGCCACGCTCACTCCGGGCGTGCCGGTGCGCTTGACTGCGCCGAACCTCAGCCAGCCGACTTTCTCGCCTTTCGGTCGCATCGACAACGCCTATACGGCCGCTGGCGCGACGGTGCCGACCTTCTCGTTCATCAACACCGCCTTCACGCAGGATGGCACCGGCACGCGTCCGTTTATTCAGACGCCGGGCTTCAGCACCGCCATCGGCACCATGCAGGGCGGTCCTGAGTACGATTATCACAACCAGTCGCAGCGCGCGGGCCCCTACGGTGCGCAGGTCAAGGAGAAGTCAGCCTTCTTGGGCGGCGAATACGAGATCAATAACCGCGTGCAGGTGTATGGCCATGTGCTGTACGGCTCGTCGGAGTCCAACTCCATCGAACAGCGCGGCAACCCCGAGCTGGAAGACCCGTACTTCGCCACGATCTTCTCGGGTAACCCGTATCTGCCTGCTGCCGTGCAGGCCGAGATGACGGCCAAGAACGTTGCCTCCATCAAGGTCAACAAGCTCGGCCAGTTCCTGGGCATGAACAACTACAACCAGACCGAGACCGCCCACAACGTGCACACCATGTTCACGTGGAGCGCCGGCGTGAAGGCCGACATCAGCGATAACTGGCAGGTCAATGCCAGCTGGCAGTCGGGCCGTTCGCACAAGTACACCGGCGTGTTCGGTGAAGTGCGTCTGGATCGTCTGTTCCTGGCTATCGACGCGGTCAAGGACTCCACTGGCAAGATCATCTGCAACGTGCAGTTGCCGCAGTACAGCCCGTCGGCTGCACAGATCGCTGCTGCCACGCAGGCTGCGTATCCGGGCAAGAAGGACAAGTACGGCCAGCTGCTGCAGTCGCCCATCGGTCTCGATGGCAGCGTCTCCGGTTGCGTGCCCATCAACATCTTCGGTCAGGGCAATGTGTCGGCAGCGGCCAACGCCTATGTCACCGGCGATAAGTGGGGCATCAGCGATGTGCACCAGCAGTTCGGTGAAGTGCTGTTCACCGGCAAGGTGCTTGAGGGTTGGGCGGGTTCGATCAACGCCGCGGCAGGTGCCAACTACCGTGCCGAGGACATCACCCAGCAGGCCTATCCGATCGATCTGGATCATGCAGGCCCGCCGCTGAACCTGCCGACCATCGGTATCCGTGGCGTACCCACCGGCTATGCCACCGGCAGCCCGAACATCTTCGCCTTCTCGACTGTGCCGCCGATGAAGGGCGACTACAGCGTGAAGGAAATGTTCGGTGAGTTGAACGTCCCCCTGCTCAAGCTCAGCAGTGGTCAGCGTGTTGCCTTGAACGTCGCACTGCGCAACTCGCAGTACTCCGAGACCGGCAGCGTCAACTCATACAAGGCGGGCTTGGACTTCCAGGTGTTTGATGACCTGCGTCTGCGCGGCACCTTGTCGCGTGACGTGCGTGAGCCGACCTTCTCTGAGCGCTTTGACAGCCAGGGCAGCGGCGGCAACATCAACCCGGATCCGGTGGTGGCAGCCTGCCGCTACCTGACAGGCAAGGATGTCTGCTCCTACACCGTCACGCCGGTCACGACTGGTAACCCGAACCTCAAGCCCGAGAAGGCGGACACCGTGACTTTCGGTGCCATCTACCGGCCGCGCTGGGTTGAGGGTCTGCAGATGTCGGTCGACTACTACGACATCAAGGTCAAGGACGCGATCGGTACGCTGGGCTATCAGCGCATCGTGACCGATTGCTTCAACGGCGAGACCAGCCTGTGCAAGTACGTCGAGCGTGACCCTGCGACGCAGGTCATCGGTCGCGTGCTCGACACTTACCAGAACATCGCCAACACCACCGTACGCGGCATCGACTACGAAGTGCAGTACACCGCTCACCCGGATCTGCTCAAGTCGCTGCCCGAGACCTTGACCATCCGTGGTTTCGGTAGCCGTCTGCTTGAGCGCTCCAACCAAGCCTCCAGCACCGGTCTGGTCAACAACTTCGCCAGTGGCTTCACTGGTGGCGTGTTGTACCCGGACTGGAAGGGCAACCTGAGCCTGACCTACACGATCGACAAGTGGTCAGTGCAGGTCAACGAGGAATACATCAGCCGCGCCAAGATCAATACGACCTATATTGATCAGGCTGATTGGGATGCCGGTCGTACGATGGTCAACGGTGTGGCCAAGACCGCGCCGGATGTCGACGTGAACTGGCTGCCGAATTACTTCAACACCAACTTGCGCCTCGGTTACAGCAGTGAAACCGATACCGGCCATGTGTGGGATGTGTCGTTCTTCGTCACCAACCTGCTCGACAAGCACCCGATGATCATTCCGAGCAATAACTCGCGCGGCAGTTCGCAGACCGTAAGCAACAACTATGATTCTTACGGCCGGCGATACGTGCTGGGGATGAACTACAAGTTCTGATCCAGAGTTGATTGACCCCCTGCGGGGACCAGAGGCCGGCTAATCGCCGGCCTCTGCGTTTGCGATGCGCTCCAGCCGATCCAGCATTTCCTGGCGCTCGTCTTCGATGTGCTGCAGCACGCCGGCCACATCGGGCACGGTCTCATCAAACACAAACTCACCGGTCAGCCGTGTATCGGGCGTCAGCGTGCCGGCCTGATAGTGCTGCCAGATCTCGTGTGCATAGTGGGTGGTCAGCAACTCTGGTGCAGCGCGGCCAAAGGTCTCGCGCAGGTTGTCCACGTCGCGCTCAAACAGCCGGAAGGCGTTGTTGTTGGCCGCAGAGTCCACCGCTTGTGGCAGATCGATAATCACCGGTCCACCGGCATCTACCAGCACGTTGAACTCTGACAGATCACCGTGGATCAACCCGGCGCAGAGCATCAGCACCACTTGTTGAATCATGAAAGCATGCCAAGCCAGAGCCTGCTCATAGGTCAGCGTGACATCGTTGAGCCGCGGTGCCGGATTGCCCTCTGCATCGCGCAGCAGTTCCATCAGCAGCACGCCGTCAAACACGCCGTAGGGTTCTGGTACGCGCACGCCGGCGCGTGACAGCCGGTACAGCGCCTCGACCTCGGCGTTCTTCCAGTGCGCTTCCTGCACGCTGCGGCCATGCTTGCCGCCCTTGCCCACGGCGCGGGCATCACGGCTGCCGCGCACGGTGCGGCCCTCCTGGTATTCAGCCAGTTTATGGAAGCCGCGCTGCTGGCTGTCTTTGTAGACCTTGGCACAGCGCACCTGTCCGCCGCAGTCCACCAGGTACACGGTGGCCTCTTTGCCGCTCTTCAGGCGCCGCAGCACGCTGTCGATGATGCCGTCGTCCATCAGGGGTTGCAGTTCGCGGGGAGTCTTCAAATGGAGGCTGCTGTGGCTGCCCTAATGGGGGCGGGCGGCAGTATAGGGGGCTCGACGCTGTGGCGGTTGCGTCGCTTGGAGGGGCTCCGTAACATCCTGCGGCCTTACCTAACGAGCCCATGCCCATGCGCAGCCACTATTGCGGCCAAGTCGACGAATCCCTCATCGGACAGCAAGTCACGCTTGCCGGCTGGGTGAATCGCCGTCGCGATCATGGCGGCGTCATATTTGTGGACCTGCGCGACCGCGAGGGGCTGGTACAGGTGGTGTTCGACCCGGACGTGCCGCAGTTGTTTGCCGACGCGGAGCGTCTGCGCAGCGAATACGTCATCAGCGTCGAGGCGCTGGTGCGCGCGCGCCCGGCCGGCACCGTCAACGCCAACATCGCCTCGGGCGGTGTCGAGCTGCTGGCGCGCAAGCTGGTGGTGCTCAACCGCAGCGAGCCGCTGCCGTTCCAGCTCGACGAGCACGTCAGCGAAGAAGTGCGTTTGCGCTATCGCTATCTGGATCTGCGCCGCGACGAAATGAACCAGCGGCTGCGGCTGCGTCATCGCGTCACTAGCGCCATGCGCCGCTACATGGATGACAACGGCTTTATCGATATCGAGACGCCGATGCTCACCAAGGCCACGCCCGAGGGCGCGCGCGATTACTTGGTGCCCAGTCGCACGCATCACGGCAAGTTCTTTGCGTTGCCGCAGTCGCCGCAGATCTTTAAGCAGTTGCTGATGGTCGCGGGCTTTGACCGTTACTACCAGATCGTGCGCTGCTTCCGTGACGAAGACCTGCGTGCTGATCGCCAGCCTGAGTTCACCCAGCTGGATATCGAGACGTCCTTCTTGTCGCAAGACCAGATCATGGCGCTGATGGAAGGCCTGATCCGTGATGTGTTTGCCAAGGTGATGGACGTCGCCTTGCCCAATCCGTTGCCACGCATGAGCTATGCCGAGGCGATGCGCCGCTATGGTTCAGATAAGCCAGATCTGCGCGTGTCGCTGGAGCTGGTCGACGTGGCAGATCTGGTGGCCGGCTGTGACTTCAAAGTGTTCTCGGCGCCGGCTGCCAGCCCCAGTGGCCGTGTGGCGGCGCTGCGTGCCCCAGGTGGCGCTGCGCTCAGCCGCAAAGAGATCGACGACTACACCGCCTTTGTGGGCCGTTACGGTGCCAAGGGTCTGGCGTATATCAAGGTCAACGAGCGCGCCAAGGGCCGCGATGGCCTGCAATCCCCCATCACCAAGTTTCTCTCTGACGACGCACTGGCCGGCATCCTTGAGCGCACCGGTGCGCAGGACAACGACCTGATCTTCTTCGGCGCAGACAGCGCCAAGGTGGTCAGCGATGCGCTGGGCGCGTTGCGTCTGAAGATCGGTCAGGACCTCAAATTGGTCGAGCCGGGCTGGCGGCCGCTGTGGGTGGTCGACTTCCCGATGTTCGAGTGGGATGGCGATGAGAAGCGCTGGGCTGCGATGCACCATCCGTTTACCGCACCCAAGGTCGATGATCCGGCTGCACTGGCGGCTGATCCGGGCGCTGCCGTGGCCAAGGCCTACGACATGGTGCTCAACGGGTCGGAAGTCGGTGGCGGTTCGGTGCGTATCCACCGCGAGGACATGCAGTCAGCGGTGTTCTCACTGCTGGGCATTGCCCCTGAGGAAGCGCGCCTGAAGTTCGGCTTCCTGCTCGATGCGCTCAAGTTCGGCGCACCGCCGCATGGCGGCCTGGCCTTTGGCCTGGATCGTCTGGTGATGTTGATGGCGGGTGCAGAAAGCATTCGCGACGTGATTGCCTTCCCCAAGACGCAGACTGCGGCTTGCCCGATGACTGACGCTCCCACCGAAGTGAGCGAGCGTCAGCTGAAGGAACTCAACATCCGCGTGCGGCAGCTGCCAACCGCAGGCTGATCGCCTGCGGTGGTGCCGCCGCAATGCGGCGGTATTAGCCGATATTCTTGATCGGCGTGTTGATCTTGGCGCGCAGTGCCATCAGATCGCTTACGCGCTGCATCGACGCCAAGTGGAAGAAGCACGCCGACATCCAGCCGCGACGGTGCCAATCCACGATGGTCTCGGCATCCAGATCGGTGAGCTTCTGCGCATCGACCACTTGGAAGCCATCGATGCCGATTTT
>CANFSB010000082.1 GCA_947449495.1 Pseudomonadota bacterium | reverse complement strand
TGCAAGTGTCAGCGCTGCGGCAACACTGCCCAGCAGTGCACCAGTTAAGCGGTAAGAGAAGGCGGCCATAGCATCACCTCGACAGCGGCAAGAGCCGCAGTGTCGCAGGTCAATGGCTGCTTATCGACTACGCGCCCACCGCGGCATGCGAAACGGCAGCAGCATTTGAACAAACGGCGATGCAAACCGCCGCAGCGATAGACTCTCGTGCATCGACAGGCGCGCGCCCGCTCCCGTGCCTTGACGCAGCAGCGAGCGCGCATAGAAGGGCGTGTCCTCAAAAGTGCTGGCCACTTTAGCCGCCGCATCGCCCGGCAACAGCGCACAACGACCCACGCGCCACAGCCGACTGGCTGGCAAGCGATGCAGTGGGGGTGGCTCGATGACGGTGGTGGTGTTGTCTGGCGCAAACTGCACGGCCAGTGCAGTGGCTGCGGCAGCGCGGGGCTGTAGGGCAAAACTCACTTGCGTACCTGCTGCACTGTGCGTACGCGACCAGTGCCAGCCGTCAAAGCCATCTTCTAAAGGCTCATCACCGCTGTTGCTATCCAGATAAGCCTCGCCGGACCAGTGCAGCGCCGGATGACTGAGGTTGACGTCGATGTGGGCCTGCGGCGCACAAGCCTGCCAGCGATGCCGGCCCGCGTGGTCTAGTGCGAACGCATCTGTAGGCAATACAGTGGGTGTTACACGGATCTGTCCGCGTAACCTGCTGGGCCAGGGTGAAGTGATCTCGTTGATGTCGATGTGCAATGCACCATCGCGCCACTGCAGGCTGCTCGGGCCGATCTGCAACTGATCCGCATCGCGCTGCAAATCATGTCGGCCTCGCTCGGTCAGAGCCCAACGCTTGCCACTCTTGCCATATAGCGCCACGTTGAGTCCGCAGTAGTGCTGCGGATCGCCGCGGCCCAGGCGCCGCGCCATGGCGTAATAAGGTGAGAACACGCTGCCCACAAACGCGATCAAGGTCAGCGCGTGCTGACCATCATCGCTAAGCGCATCCAGATACCACCATAGGTAACCGTTGCGCGGCACAACGGTATCAAAGGCCGGACCGCGTGCGCGGCCTACTAACAGTCGTGGGTCTGCGCTGTGGCTCATCGCCATTGGCTGGCGTCTGGCACCAAACGTTCGAGCACTTTGGCCGAGGCAATGACGCCCGGCACGCCCGCACCGGGATGTGTACCCGCACCCACCAGAAACAGGTTGTCGAGTTCCTCACTGCGGTTATGCGGCCTGAACCAAGCGCTCTGCGTGAGGATGGGTTCCAGACTAAACGCTGCGCCGTTAACCGAGTTGAGCCGGTCCTGAAACTCTTGAGGTGTGAGCATCAGCGAGGTGACGACTTCGTGCTCTAGGCCCGGCAGCAGGCTGTTGGACAGATACTGCTCGATGGCCTTGCGATACGGCTCAGCCTGTTCGCGCCAGTCGATGCCCGCCTCCAGATGTGGCACTGGTGACAGCACATAAAAAGCATCGCAGCCTGGCGGTGCCAAGGAGGGATCGGTGGCCGTGGGGCGATGCAGATACAGACTGAAATCATCCGCCAGCACTTTCTTATCGAAGATGTCTGACAACAGACCCCGATAGCGCGGGCCGAGCAGGATGGTGTGATGCTCAACCTCGGTGTATTGCCGACGCGTGCCGAAGTACCACACGAACAAACTCATCGAATAGCGCGTGCGGCTGATTTTGCGATCTGTCCAACGCTTGCGCGGCAACGCACCCAGTAACTTCTGGTAGGTGAAGGCCGCATCGGCATTGGATACCACAAGGTCTGCTGCAATGACCTCGCCACTGGCCAAGCGCACGCCGGTGGCGCGCTTGCCTTGGGTCTCAATGGCAGCGACTTCGGCATTGCAGCGCAAGGTGGATCCTTGACCCTCAATTAGTGACACCAACCCCTGTACAACCTTGCCGGTACCGCCCATCGCAAAGTGCACGCCCCACTGCCGTTCAAGATGATTGATGAGCGTGAGGATAGAGGTGGTAGTGAACGGGTTGCCGCCGATCAACAGCGGATGAAAGCTGAACACTGTGCGCAGGCGTTCGTCGCGCAGAAAGCTGGCTACCAGTCCATAGACCGAGCGATGGCTGCGCAGGCGCACCAGATCCGGCGCGATGCGCAGCATGGTGGCGATGGAGTGAAAGGGGATATCCACCAGCTGTGTGAAGCCCACATCAAACACGGCTTTGGAATGCGCCATAAAGCGCTCGTAGCCCGGCAGATCCTCTGGGCAGAACCGCGCCACTTCTTCGCGCATGCGTTGCGGGTCACCCCAGTAGTCAAACGCTTCGCCGTCATCGAAGCGGATGCGATAGAACGGCGCCATGGGTCGCAGGTCGATGTCGTCGGCCATGCGTTTGCCGCACAGCGCCCACAGTTCTTCGAGCAAGAACGGCGCTGTGATGATGGTGGGGCCACCGTCGAAGGTGTAGCCGTCCTGTTTGTACACATAGGCGCGACCGCCCGGTGCATCGAGCTTTTCAAGGACCGTGACGCGATAGCCACGTGCGCCCAAGCGTATCGCCGCGGCCAGTCCGCCAAAGCCTGATCCGATCACGACGGCATGGGGTGTTTGATCTGCTGCGCTCATGCGCTGTTCCTTGTGGAGGTGAGATGCAGGTCGCTGGCGAGGCTATGTGCCGCCAGTCGACCCGACAGTGTTGCCATGGGCAAGCCAGCACCCGGATGTACGGAGCCGCCCGCCAGATAGAGACCCGCTATACGGCTGCGGGAACCGGGTCTGGCAAAGCTGGCCATCGGGCCATGATTGGCGCGGCCATAGAGCGCCCCGCCCGTGCCGGGAAACAATTGGTTGAATTGTTGCGGCGAGGTCGGTGTGCAGTGGTCTATAGATAATTGCAGGCCGCAGTCGGCCATCAGCGCCAAGCTGCGTGCGGCGATGTCATCGATCTGTGTAGCGGACCAGTCTTGGCTGTCGCCGTTGGCTGGCGCATTGACCAGCAACAGCATGCGTTCGGCGGTGTCGTTGGGCGGTGGCGCTACGCCGCGATCCTGAGCACACAGATACACCGTCGGTTGGTCGCAGATGCGCTGCGCGCCAAAGATCGACTTGAACTCTGCAGCGTAGTCGGCCGCGAAAAACACGTTGTGATGATCCAGAGCAAAGCCGCGCGCACGCGCCTGCACACACCAGGTTAATGCGGAGAGCGAGCGTTGCGCTGCAGTGGTGGGTGCCGTTGCACTGGATACATCGGGTCCCAATAAGCCACTGGCCAGTGCGGCACTGTCACCGTTGAACACCACAGCATCGCAGGGCAGGTGTTCACCGTCGGTCAGTTGTACGGCGCGCACGCGCTGACCTTGCACCACGATGCGCGCTACATCGCTGTTACAGCGATAGTGCGCACCGTGTTTTTCGCCCAGCGCTTGCAGTGTGGTGGCGATGCGTTTCATGCCGCCTTGCACAGCCCACACACCTTCCTGCTCTACATGGGCGATGAGCATCAGCGTGGCTGGTGCCAGCAGCGGCGAAGAGCCGACATAGGTGGCATAGCGACCAAACAGCTGTCGTAAGCGCGGATCTGCAAAGTACTCGTGCAGTGACGCCCACAGGGTTTGTAGTGGCGCGGTACGCCACATCGCTGCCAGATTGCTCAGACCCGCGCGCCATAGCAGCGCCGGTGGAGAAGGGCGTTGTGCTGCAATGAACGGGTCGCGCAGGGTTTGGTAGATGTCGCGGCTGCGCTGACAGAAACGCCGGTAGCCCTCGGCATCGGCTGGACCTGCGAAGCTGGCAATGGCCTCGCAGCTGCGTTGCATATCAGCAAACAAATCCAGTGTGCCGCCCTCACGCCACGCATGGCGGGCCAGCACCGGCAGTGGCTGCAAGGGCAACAGCTCATCCAAGCGGGCGCCGGCATCGGCCAGCAGAGATTCGAACACCCAGCGCATCGTGAACACGGTGGGACCGCCGTCGATCAGCGCCTCGCCTGCAGTCACCTGCCGCAGCTTGCCGCCAACGCTGCTGGCGCGTTCCAGCACCTGCACTTGATAACCCTGACGCGCCAGATCCAGTGCTGCAGCCAAACCGCCTACGCCGGCACCGATGACGATGACCCGCGGTGCAGGCGCAGACATTACGCGGACCTTGGGTCGCTACGGCGGCGCGGGGGTGAGACGCGCGCCTGATGGTAGAGGATGAGTATCAGGCCGACGGTCAGCGGTATGGCCCATAGCACCGGGTGCAGAGCCAATGCAGGAAAGGTATGCACGGCCCCGAAGGCCATGAACGCGGTGTAGACCGAGATACCGGCGCCGACCAGCGCTTTGATGTGTTCCTTGAGCCAATCCACCGGGCCGGGTTGGCGCTTGTAGAGGAACCACAGGTTGGTGCCGACGGTGGCCCAGCCGATGGCGGTCATGCCCAGCAACAGCGGTTGGCCGATGCGCAGTCCCTGCCAGGCGCAGTTAAGCCCGGCCAGAAACGTGACCGCCTGCAGCAGCAGCGTGCGCCATTCCAGATTGAGCGCATGAGCGCGCTTGTTGCGGGCGCTCTGCCAGCCGTACCAGACCAGATTCAGCGTCAGCAACGCCAAACCGAGCATTAGCCAGCCGAATACGGCACGAATCATTTGTGGATCGGCAAACACGGGGTGGGTGGCCAGTTGGGGATGGGTCGCCTCGGGGGCAACCAGCGTGCTCAGGCTCATCAGCAGCGCCGACGTGCCAGTCAGCAGCAGGGCGATCACGAAGACTTCGCCGATGCGCCGGTGCAGGGGGGTGCCCTTGCCCAGAGCAACAGGTCCCCAGAAAGCCACCAGACCGACAGTCCCAGTGACGATGTGCGCGGTGACAAAGACCGGGAACAGGCTGGCGGCAGACATGTGTTGCTTGTAGTGGACAGTCGATCTGTAAGCTAGCATGGACACCCGAGACCAGCAACGAAACGCTCCTGTGACCCAGTCCGATACCGCAGCTGCCCGCTATTGCCCGCCGCGACCGTCAGCGCTGTCGCCCGTCGTGTCGTTGCTACGCATGGTGGCCGACGGCGAGGGGGATCTGCTGAGCCTGCTGCCGGCGTCGGCCTATCGCGTACCGATCGGGCCGCTGGGCTATTCGCGGCGCCAGATCGTGGTCGTGAACGATCCGCAGTTGTACCGTCCCATCCTCAATGATCCGGGCGGCATCTTTCCCAAAAACGATTTGATGGTGGACGCGTTGGCCCCGCTGGTCGGGGACTCCATGTTTATCTCCAGCGGTCATCGCTGGCGGCAGCAGCGACGCATGATCGAACCGGCCCTGTCGCAGTTGCGTGTGGGCCAGGCGTTTGCGTCGATGTCAGCGGCCATTGATGACTATGAGCAGCGCCTATGTGCTCAAGCTGCCAGCGCGCAGCCGTTGTCGCTGGACGTGGCCATGAGTCACCTGACCGCCGACATCATCTGCCGTACGGTGTTTTCCACGTCACTGGACTCGGGTATCTCGCGTCAGGTGTTTGAGAGCTTCAAGGTGTTCGAGCGCAGTGTGGCGCAGGTCGAGATCAAACGTTTGATCTGGGATCGCGCTTGGCAACCTGCGCCGCAGCGCCCGCAGGTGCTCGACGCTTGCGCCACGATACGCGGTTGTCTGGGGCAGTTGTTGGACCCGCATCTGAATGACCCCGCTGCATACAACGACATCTGTACGGCGTTGATGGGTGCGGTGGATCCGCAGGAAGGCTACCGGTTCACTCGCGAAGAGTTGCTAGATCAGTTGGGCGTGATGTTTCTGGCCGGTCATGAGACCACTGCCAGTGTGCTGATCTGGGTGTTCTTCGTGCTGTCGCAGCAACCGCAGTTGCTGCAGCGGGTGCGCGCTGAGGTGCAGCAGGTGGTGGGCAATGGCTCCGTGTTGTTTGAACACATCCGGCAGTTGAGTCTGGTGCGCAATGTGTTTCGCGAGGCGCTGCGCTTGTATCCACCGATTACGTTCATTCCGCGCGTGGCCAATGAGGACACACGCATCGGCGACTATGCGGTGAAGCGCGGTGCAATGGTGATGATCTCGCCCTGGACCATTCACCGTAACGAGTCGTTGTGGCCGGACGCGCATCGCTTTGACCCGGATCGCTTTGATACCACCCGTGAGCAAGAGCAGGTGGCCGGTGCTTATCTGCCGTTTGGTTTGGGTCCGCGCGTATGCGCCGGTGCTGCATTTGCCAATACCGAAGCGGTACTCATTCTGGCGCGACTGGTGCGTCGCTTTGATCTGGTGCCGCTGGCGCCGCAGCGCGTGCGCCCGGTGGCGCGCCTGACGACGCGACCGCGCGAGCCGATCGTGTGCCGCGTCACGCTGCGAGGCAGTGCCGCATGAAGCCTACGGTGCTGTTGACCTTGGGTCGTTTGCCCAAGGCGCTGGACCTGGCACGTGGCTTTGCCCGCGAAGGCTGGCGCGTGATCGTGGCTGAGCCCTTCAAGTGGCATTTGACCGGCGCGTCGCGCGCGGTGGCTCGCAGCTATCAAGTCACTGCGCCGTCGGTGGATCCGCTGGCCTACCGGCGTGACTTGTTGAGCATCATCGCCGCAGAGGGCGTGCAGCGTGTGGTGCCAGTCTCTGAAGAGATCTTGCATGTGGCAGGTCTGCACGGTCAGTTGCCTGCAGGCGTGCACTTGCATGCCGGATCGCAGCAACAGTTGCTGGCGCTGCATGACAAACGGCGTTTTATAGAGCTGTGTGGTCAGTACGGTGTGGCAGCCCCGGCGACGGCCTTGTTGGGCGAGCCGTCGGCCGCTGAGCTGGCACATGACTCTGATTACGTCATCAAGCCGGTGTACTCCTGCTCCGGTCGCGGTTTGCAGTTGTGCGCGGGCGGCACCGCGCTACCGCCTGTCGACCCGTTGCAACCGCAGGTCGTACAACGGCAACTCAAAGGCCAGTTGCTCAGCACGTTTTCGCTGGCACATGCCGGGCGCACGCGCGTGACGGTGGTTTATCGCGGTGTGGTGATGTCGGGCTCGGTAGCAGTATGTTTTGAACGTGTGACCGAGGCGGATCCTGTCCATACCAAGGTGCTGGCCTGGGTCGAGCGCTTTGTCGCGGCGTCAGGCTTCAGCGGGTTCATCTCTTTCGATTTGATTGACGACGCGCAGGCCGGTGTCAGTGGCATTGAGTGCAACCCGCGCGCCACCAGTGGCTTGCATTTTGTCGATGCCGCACAGCTGGCCCGTGCGGTAATTGATCCGCACTTTGATCTGAGTCGGGCGCTGCGCCCGCTGTTGCATATGCAGCAGTTCTATCCCTGCCTGACCGAAGTGCAGCGCGTCATGTTTGCGCGTGATGGCAGCTTTACCCGGGGCCTGGCGTATTTGCGTAGCGCCCGCGATGTGACTTGGGCCTGGCGCGATCCGCTGCCCTTTATCACCCAGCCGCTTACGGCCTCGCAGATCATCCTTTTGGCCCTGCGCCACAAGGCGACTTTCGGGGAGGTGTCGATGCTGGATCTGAGCTGGTATCCGGCTGCGCTGTTATGAGCTTGGAACCTAAATGACAGAGCGTTCCGGCACGACCTTCCTTAGGATGCCCAACTGAATTGACCAGAGAGAGTTGAGAGCGATGGCGGCGATTGGTACTGAGACCGTAACTTGGGTTCATCATTGGAACGACAGTCTGTTTTCGTTCCGCACGACCCGCGATCCGGGGTTCCGTTTTGAGAACGGGCATTTCGTCATGCTGGGCCTAGAGGTCAACGGCCGCCCCTTGCTGCGCGCCTATTCCATTGCCAGTCCCAATTGGGAAGAGCATTTAGAGTTCTTCAGCATCAAGGTGCCCGACGGCCCGCTCACGTCACGTCTGCAGCACCTGCAGGTGGGTGACAGCGTGCTGGTCAGTCGCAAGCCCACCGGCACCTTGGTCATTCATGATCTCAAGCCCGGTCGCCACTTGTACCTGCTCAGTTCGGGCACGGGATTAGCCCCGTTCATGAGCATCATTCAGGATCCCGAGACCTATGAGCGTTTCGAAAAGGTCGTGGTGACTCACGGTGTGCGTCAGGTGAACGACCTAGCTTATCGTCAGTTCATCACCACCGACTTGCCGGCGCATGAGCTGCTGGGCGAGATGGTCGGTGCCCAGCTCCTCTATCACCCCACTGTGACGCGTGAAGACTTTGTCATGCGCGGCCGATTGACCGATCAGATCATCAGCGGTGACTTGGCCAGTGCAGTGGGATTGCCGCCGCTGGATCCGGCGCGGGATCGCTTCATGATCTGCGGCAGTGCGCCCATGTTGCGCGAATGCGCTGAGCTGCTGGATGCGCGGGGGTTTGTTGGCTCGCCGCGTACCGGTGAGACTGGCGATTATGTGATTGAGCGCGCTTTCGTCGAGAAGTAGCCGATCAGCCGTTCTGCGGCACCTCAACCCAAGTGTGATCGCCCAGCCAACGCACCTGTGCGATGTACTGGTAGTCGGCCGGTGAAGCACTGCTCCAGTCGTTGGGCCCAAGTCGGCTCAGCAGGGTCTTGTTCTGTGCAGTGTCCTGCACCAGCCAGTAGGCTTGGCCGTGATAGACCTGAAACT
>CANFSB010000081.1 GCA_947449495.1 Pseudomonadota bacterium | reverse complement strand
GTGACCTTGAGTTGGCTGGAGGTTCAGCAGGTGAACAGTACCTGCAAATTCGGGCAGACATTGTGGCGAAAACACGCTGCTGCCGCCACTGTTGGCGGTCATGACGTGATGCGCGTCGCGTTGCGCTTCAGGGGCCGGTGATAGAGTCAAATGTCGATGGCAGCACCCGACAACATCCTCCCACGGCAACCCGATCAGGCGCTCACCGACCTGGCTTGGCGCGTCATTGGCCTGATAAACATCTACCGGCTGCTGGTGGCCGCGGCCTTTGTCGCGCTGGGCTCACTGCCGGTGCTGCGCACCAGTTTCAATATGACCTCGGGCAACCTGCTGCTGCTGTCTGCCGGATCCTATCTGACCGGCGCACTGGCACTACTGACGTTGCCACAACGCGTCTGGCCTGGCCTGCGCAGCCTGGCCATCACGCACGCCAGTATCGACTCGCTGGCACTGGGCATCCTGTTGTTTGCGGTCGGCGGCGTGGGCAGCGGCTTTGGCATCCTGTTGGTGCTGCCCATCGGTGCGATGGCCATGCTGGCAGAGAACCGCGACGCCTATTTTATGACCTCTCTGGCCACTATCGCGCTGTTAGTGCAGCAGTCACTGGGCGCCAACACCAGCGGCGCCGATTACTTGCTGACCGGCATCTTGGGCGTTGTGCTGTTTTTGGTGGCCGCTGCAGTGCGCCCCATTGCCACGCGGCTGCGAGAGAGCGAGGCATTGGTACGGCGGCAGGAGATTGACCTGGCCAACCTGGCGCAGCTGTCGCAGTACATCGTCACCCACCTGCGTGAAAGCATGCTGGTCATCGACAAGAACGACCGCATCCGGCTGATCAACGACGCAGCGGCCAAAGTACTGGGCGAAACAGCGGCCCTGCCCGGTGCACGCCTGCTGGATGTCGCGCCGCGTCTGACGGCGCTGCTGGGCCAGTGGCGCTCGACCAGTGCCATCAATGCAATGCCAGACAGCCCGCTTACTGCAGCCGATGGCGCACGACTGCTGCAGCCGCATTTTGCGCCACTGGGCGGTGACGACCGGCGCGACTTGGTGTTGATCTTCCTGGAAGACACCGCACTGCTGGCAGAGCGCGTACAGCAGTCCAAGCTGGCAGCACTGGGCCGCTTGTCGGCCAGCATCGCGCACGAAATTCGCAACCCCATCGGCGCCATGAGTCATGCAGGCCAGCTGTTGGCCGAATCGCCCTCGCTAAGCCCCATCGAACGACGCCTCACCGGCATCATCCATGCCAACGGCGAACGCGTCAGCCGGCTCATTGGCAGCATGCTCGAGTTTTCGCGCCGCGGCAGCAGCAAGCCCGAGCGTCTGCTGCTGTCGCAGTGGCTCACCAGCTTCCGGCAAGAGTTTCTGGCCACGCACGAACTGGCCGCCGGCCGTTTGCTGATTTTGCCAGCGCTGCAACCGGACGTGGCAGCAGAACTGGAAGTGCGCACAGACCCCACGCAGTTGCATCAAGTGGTGTGGAACCTCTGCCACAACGCCATCACCCACGGCGCAAGCAACAGCCCCTCAGCCGTAGAGCTGCGCTTTGGTCGACTGGGTAGCAACGACCGGCCTTATCTTGAAGTGGCCGATCGCGGCCCGGGCATCGACGTACCGGATGTCGAGCGCGTATTCGAACCGTTCTATTCCAAGTCCGACAAAGGCACGGGCCTGGGTCTGTTTCTAGCGCGTGAACTGGCACAGACCAATGGCGCTACGCTGCTGTATGAGCCGCGCAATGGTGGCGGCAGCGTGTTCCGCTTGGTGTTTAGCGATCCGGTACGTTGGGTACAGTAAGGACTTAAGCTGCGCGCCATGGCCAAACCCCGCATCCTCATCGTCGATGACGAGCCCGATCTGGTCGAACTGATCGAGCTGACGCTCAGTCGCATGGACTTGACCAGTGCCGCGGCCTATACCTTGGCCGATGCGCGCAAGCAGTTGCAAAGCGGCAGCTTCGAGCTATGCCTGTGCGACATGCGTCTGCCCGATGGCGATGGCCTCGACCTGCTCGAATGGGCGCAGACCCACAAGCCCACGCTGCCACTGGCCATCATCACCGCCCACGGCAACGTTGAAACCGCGGTGCGTGCGCTCAAGGGCGGCGCCTTTGATTTTGTCTCCAAGCCACTGGACTTAGGCGTGCTGCGCCGGCTGGTGATGCGTGCGCTGAAGATCAGCGATGCGCCCTCTGCAAACAGCGCCACCCTGCGCGGCCCGCTGCTGCTAGGCGACTCGGCTCCCATGCAACAACTGCGCAGCATGATTGCGCGCGTCGGTCGCAGTCAGGCGCCGGTGCACATCGCTGGCGAATCGGGCACTGGCAAAGAGCTGGTCGCACGACTCATCCATCAATCAGGTCCACGTGCCGAAGGTCCCTTCACTGCGGTCAACTGCGGCGCCATACCCAGCGAGCTGATGGAAAGCGAATTCTTCGGTCATAAGCGCGGCAGCTTTACCGGTGCCGTCAGTGACAGTCGCGGCCTGTTGCAGTCTTCTGAAGGTGGCACGCTGTTTCTCGACGAAGTCGCCGACCTGCCACTGCACATGCAGGTCAAACTGCTGCGCGTTATCCAGGAAAAAAGCGTGCGGCCGATTGGCGAGTCACAAGAAGTGCCGCTGGATATACGAGTGTTGTCAGCGACGCACCGGGACCTGCGCGCACTGGTAGCCGAAGGACGCTTTCGCGAAGACCTGTATTACCGCATCAATGTCATCGAACTGAAGGTGCCCGCGCTGCGGGAGCGCCCCGGCGACATCCGCGAACTGGCCGAACATCTGCTGGAACGGCTCGCGCAGCGGGCCGGCACCACGACACCGTGGCTAACCACCGCAGCACTGCAGGCCCTGCAAGCGCATGGCTTTCCGGGCAATGTGCGCGAATTAGAAAACAGCCTTGAACGCGCCTTTACGCTCAGCGATGGACAACAGATCGATGCCGGTGACTTGCAGCTGCGCACCGACAGCAGCGAGGACGATGACAGCGGCGATGATCTGGACGATCAGCTGTCGTCAGTGGAGCGCGATGCCATCGTGCGCGCACTGCAGCAGAGCCGCTACAACAAGACCGCAGCAGCCAAGTTGCTGGGCATCAGCTTTCGCACCCTGCGCTATCGCATCAAGAAGCTCGGCATCGAGTGACCATTTTTGTCACTCACTGACGTGCTGTGTCAGCTGTGCCTGCTCAGAGCAATTTAACCAAACCTGTTCGCAGTCTCGAATCAGCCACTTGCACAGGCCGTCAGGAGTTGGCACAGCGCTTGCTTTGAAAGGCTCAGGCAGTTGCCGACCGTTTTACTCATTGCATACCCCCAGGAGAATTGTCATGAAGTCTGTGCAAAAGGGTTTCACCCTGATCGAACTGATGATTGTTGTGGCCATCGTCGGCATCCTTGCCGCTGTTGCTATCCCCGCTTATCAGGACTACACCATTCGCGCCCAGGTCACCGAGGCCATGAGCCTGTCGAGTGCCGCCAAGGCTGCTGTGGCCGAAACGTTTGCCAACACCGGCGCGTTCCCCTCTGGCAACGCTGCAGCTGGCCTCAGCGCCACTATCAGCGGCAAGTACGTCTCTGACCTGACCGTGGGCACCAATGGCGAACTGACAGCCACGTTCGGCTCCGGTGCCAACAGCAAGCTCCTCAACAAAAAGCTGACGTTGGTTCCCGGCGTTTCGCCGAGCAACGACATCATCTGGCAGTGTGGTCTCAAGCGCATCGCTACTGGCTTTACTTCCACCGGTCAAGATGCCACGACCGTGGAGTCCAAGTATCTGCCGACCGAGTGCCGTTAATCTGTACGGCACGCTCTACGTGAAAGGCTAACGCCACTCACGACCAACAAGCCCCTCCTAGTGAGGGGCTTGTTTTTTGGGGGGTCAGAATCGCTGTGACTCACTGCCGTTATGACAAGCCCCAATTGGGACGTCGGTCACGCGCACCACAGCCCTGCTATGTGACGATCCGACCAGTTATGACCCCTTGTCGCAGTACCGTACGCGCGTAGCGTTGGCCTGCAGCATTTTGCAGGGCACCGGATGACATGAACGACAACCTGAACATCGCCACGTCCGCGCCTGCGCGCAACGCCTTAAGCGGCCTACCCCAGCGACTGGTCGCCGATGGCGTTGCGGAACAGGCGGCTGTCGAGGCAGCGTTGGCCGCAGCTCGTGATGACGCCGGTGGCTTCGTCTCGCAATTGGTGCGCTCGGGTGGTGTGTCGGCACGAGACATCGCCACTGCGGCGTCGGCCGAGTTTGGCGTACCGCTACTTGACCTGGATGCAGTAACCGTCGACCCGGACATCATCCGGGTGGTCAACGACAAACTGCTGCTCAAATTCCGTGTGCTGCCGCTGTTTCGTCGCGGCAACCGCCTGTTTGTGGGCGTGTCGGACCCGACCAACCTGCAGGCGCTGGACGAGATCAAGTTCCAGACCGGCATGATGGTTGAGGCCATCGTCTGCGACGAAGACAAACTGCAGCGCACAGTGACTACGCTGCTTGAACAAGCCGACAACCAGATGCCCATCATCAACGAGGACGAGGGCATCGAGCTCGACGGCCTCGAACTGGGCAACACCGACGACGATATCGGCGAGAACATCAGCCGTGATGACATCGAAGACGCGCCTATCGTGCGCTTCGTCAACAAACTGATGCTCGATGCCATCCGCCGTGGCGCTTCAGACATCCACTTCGAGCCGTTTGAGAAAATGTACCGCGTGCGCATGCGCGTCGACGGCGTACTGCGAGAGGTCACTCAACCGCCCGTGCAACTGGGCGGCAGGTTGGCAGCACGCATCAAGGTCATGTCGCGCATGGACATCGCCGAACGGCGCGTCCCACAAGACGGTCGCATCAAGCTGCGCCTGAACAAAGCCCGCGCCATCGACTTTCGTGTCAGCACTTGCCCGACCTTGTACGGCGAAAAAGTAGTGATGCGTATCCTCGATGCCTCGCAGGCCATGCTTGGCATCGACGCGCTGGGCTATGAAGGCTTCCAGAAAGACCTGTATCTGGCGGCACTGGCCAAACCACAGGGCATGATCCTGGTCACCGGCCCCACTGGCTCGGGTAAGACCGTGTCGCTGTACACCGGCTTGGGCATTCTCAATCGTGGGGATCTAAACATCTCCACTGCCGAAGACCCGGTCGAGATCAACTTGCAGGGCATCAATCAGGTCAACGTCAACAACAAGGTTGGCCTGAGCTTTGCCGCGGCGCTGCGCGCCTTCCTGCGTCAGGATCCGGACGTGGTGATGGTGGGCGAAATCCGCGACTTGGAAACTGCCGAGATCGCACTCAAAGCGGCCCAAACAGGGCATTTGGTGTTATCCACACTGCACACCAACGATGCGCCGCAGACGCTGACGCGGCTGATAGACATGGGTGTCAAACCCTATGCTTTGGCCACCTCGATGAGCCTGATCATCGCGCAGCGCCTGGCGCGGCGACTGTGCCAGAACTGCCGTGAACTGCTCGACATCCCCGCCGACGCACTGCGCAAAGAAGGCTTTCCCGAAGAGGCGATCGCCAACGGTCTGCGCGTGTTCGGGCCGCGTGGCTGCGATAGCTGTACAGACGGCTACAAGGGACGCATCGGCGTGTACCAGGTCATGCCAGTCACCGACGAAATCGGCCGCCTGATCATGGCCGGTGGCAATGCGCACGACATCGCCGATGCCGCCAAGCGCAACAACATCTGGGATCTGCGCCGCTCGGGTCTGGCCAAAGTGATGTCGGGCCTCACCAGCATCGAAGAAATCAACAGCGTGACCATCGAATAGGACTGCTGATCGATGGCCAAAGCGACTACAGCACCGCGAAAACTCGTCCAGGACATTACCTTCCTGTGGCAGGGCCGCGATAAGCGTGGCCGGCGTGTCACCGGCAAATCAACCGCGCGCGACGATAAAGCGCTGCGCGTTACCCTGCGCACCCAAGGCATCGCGCCGCTCAGCGTACGCAAGCAGTCCACCAGTGGCAGCCGCGGCAAAGTCACCCCCGAAGACATCGCGGTATTCAGCCGCCAAACAGCAACCATGCTGGCTGCCGGCATTCCGCTGGTGCAGGGCTTTGAGATCGTCGGCTCTGGCCTTGAAAAGGCCAGCATGCAAAAGCTGGTGCAGGATCTACGCCTCGACATCGAAGGCGGATCATCACTGCGCGAGACTCTGGCCCGCCGGCCACAGCATTTCAGCGACTTGTATGTAAACCTGGTGGCTGCCGGCGAACAGGCAGGCGCGCTCGATACACTGCTTGAGAAGATCGCCACGTATCTGGAAAAGACCGAAGCGCTAAAAAAGAAAGTGCGCAAGGCTCTGGTCTACCCAACTATGGTGTTGCTCGTTGCCATCGTGGTCACCATCGGCCTGCTGGTCTATGTCATCCCGCAGTTCGAGAGTCTGTTCGCAGGGTTTGGTGCCGAGCTGCCCGGCTTTACACAGTTCGTCATCACCCTGTCGCGCGGCGTGAACAACCATTTGTTTTTGGTGCTGCTGACCTTGATCGGCGGGCCATGGGCTCTGATGACCTGGATCAAGCGCTCGGCACCGGTGCGCGAAACCCTGTCACGCTGGGCGCTGGACATACCCGTCATTGGCCCGATCTTGCGCAACTCGGCGCTGGCACGCTATTGCCGCACCTTGTCCACGCTGTTCAGCGCGGGTGTACCGCTGGTGGAGGCGCTGGAGTCGGTGGCCGGCGCCACCGGCAATACGGTTTATCGGGATGCGGTCATGCGCATTCGTGAAGAGGTGGCTACGGGTCAGCGACTGCAACGCGCCATGGATAACACCGGCCTATTTCCCAACCTGATCGTGCAGATGATCGGCATAGGCGAAGAAGCCGGCGCACTCGACACCATGGCAGGCAAAGTGGCCAGCTTCTACGAAGCGGAAGTCGATGCTGCCGTTGATGCGATGGCCAGTCTGCTGGAACCGATTATCATGGCCATCCTGGGCGTCCTCATAGGTGGTTTGGTCATGTCGATGTATTTGCCCATCTTCAAGCTCGGCGGAGCGGTCTGACGCCGCCATGACAGTAGGCGCTCTGCTGGCCGATTCACCCCTGCTGCTGCAGGCCAGCTGCCTGTTGCTGGGCCTGCTGGTGGGCAGCTTCCTCAACGTCGTGGCGCATCGTCTGCCGCGAATGCTCGAACGTCAGTGGCAGCGCGAAGCTGCGCAGCTGCAAGGCCAAGAGCCGGCAGCCTTGCCGCGCTACGACCTGATACAGCCGCGCTCTGCCTGCCCGGCCTGCCAAACACCCATCGCCGCGCGACACAACATTCCGGTGCTGGGCTGGCTGTGGCTGCGCGGACGTTGCCATCAGTGCCGGGCGCCCATCAGCGTGCGTTATCCACTGGTCGAATTATTCACCGCACTGGCCTCCGCAGTGGTGGCCTGGCGCTTTGGCTATGGCATGGCCACCGTGCTGGCCTTGCTGTTCACCTGGGCCCTGATCGCCCTCAGTTGCATAGACCTGGATACCCACCTGCTGCCCGATGACATCACGCTGCCGTTGTTGTGGCTGGGATTGGCCAGTGCCGCTTGGTTGCCCACCGTACTGCCCGGTGCGTTACCGGTCGATCTGTCCTCGGCAGTCATCGGCGCACTAGTCGGCTACCTCAGTCTGTGGAGCGTCTATCACCTGTTTCGACTCGTTACCGGCAAAGAAGGTATGGGCCATGGCGACTTCAAGTTGCTGGCCGCGCTGGGCGCTTGGCTCGGCTGGCAAATGCTAATACCCATCATTCTGGCCTCTGCCGGCGTCGGCGCGCTTGTCGGCATCACGCTTATCCTGCTGCGCCGCCAGCAGCGCGATACGCCCTTGCCTTTCGGCCCCTTCCTTGCGGCGGCCGGCTGGCTCATGCTGCTGTGTGGCCATGAACTCGTCGACCGATACCTCGCGCTCTACCCGTCGCACTAAGCGGCCCGCCCGTCCGCCATTGTTGGTGGGCCTGACCGGGGGCATCGCCAGCGGCAAATCCACTGTGGGCGCACTGTTCGCCGTGCTTGGTGTACCGGTCATCGACACCGATCAAGTGGCGCGGGAAGTGGTGGCGCCAGGCTCCGCGGTGCTGCAGCACATCGTCGCGCGTTTCGGTCCTGCAGTGCTGCAAGCCGACGGCAGCCTCGACCGTCGCCGGCTGCGCGAGCTGGTTTTCGCCGATGCAGCGGCGCGCGCCGACCTTGAGGCGCTGACCCACCCTGCCATTGCGGCGGCCACCGCTGCCCACAGCGCTGCTGCCGGTGGGCCCTATCAACTGATCGCAGTACCGCTGTTGACCGAAAAAGGCCTGGCGCAGCGCTATGACAGAGTGCTGGTGGTGGACTGCGACCCGGCGGTGCAGCGCTTACGGCTGACGCTGCGCGATGGCATCGAACCGGCTGTAGCCGATGCGATGTTGGCTGCCCAAGCCACCCGTGCGCAGCGCCTTGCGGCAGCCGACGATGTCATTCAAAACACCGGCGCACTGACTGCTTTGACTGGCCAAATCGAGACACTGCACCGGCATTACCTCGAGCTGGCTGCCGCCGACCGACCCCTGCGGATCTAAAACACGTTTACGACAGTTACCGTGCTGCGCCATCATAGGGCGATGGTTCAACCGGAAAATGTAGCCGCGGCCTTGGCGCCAGAGCCCGCCATCCTCGTTTTTGAGCAGCCGCTCAACGAGCGCATGCGCACTTTCCTGCGCCTGGACTACCTCTACAGTCAGGCTCTGCACCACAACGAAAAGGCCAGC
>CANFSB010000080.1 GCA_947449495.1 Pseudomonadota bacterium | reverse complement strand
CAGCGCTCTCTACGAACATGCTCACCGGCCGGAATAACGCAGTGCACATTGGCGTCAGCGCCATGCACAGCCGCATTGCCCTTGAGCAACGAATCTCGTAGTTCGTCGACGCTATCGGGGACTTGTACGCTATAGCCCTGCGCTTGCATCGCACGCAGCGTGTTTTGCAAGGACTCGAACACCGACAGATAGGCCGCTGTGCCAATGTTGCCGGCGTTAGGCGGGAAGTTGAATACGACGATGGCGACCTTGCGTTCGGCGCGCTCGCTGCGCCGCAGCGCGATTAATTTGGCTACACGGTCACTGAGCATTTGCGCACGCTCGGGACAGCTGTGCATGTCCTGCGGCTTGTGTTCGCTGGTGAACGTGCAGCTGTGGCTGCAGCCGGTGCAGGTAACCCCGGCAGCACCGGGACGACCGCCGAACACCATCGGACCGGTGGCACCGTCGAGTTCAGGAATGGCGACCATGATGGTGCTTTCAACGGGCATCAGGCCGCGATCAGAGCCGCCCCATTGAGCCAGTGTCTGAAACTCCACCGGCTGCGCGGCCAGATACGGCACATCCAGCCGGGCGAGCACTTCCTCGGCAGCTTTGGCGTCATTGTAAGCAGGGCCACCAACCAGCGAAAAGCCTGTCAAAGAGACCACTGCATCAACGACCGGTTTATCGTTCTCGAAGAAGAAACGATCAATAGCCGGCCGTGCATCCAGACCTGCCGAGAACACCGGAATAACGCGCAGACCGCGGGACTCCAGCGCAGCAATCACGGCGTCATAGTGACCCGCATTACGAGACAGCAGGTAGGAGCGCAGCAACAGCAAGCCCACGGTGCCGGCTGCAGCGCTGCCAGAAGCGCCAGGCAGCAACTGCACTTCCTCGCGCATCCGGCCTGGCATGCGAGGGTGATACACACCGACTTCGGGGTAATCGACAGGCGCCGCTATCTTGAGTAGGCCGCGGAGCACTTTGCGCGGACCATCCACTGTGCGATCGACTACGTGACGAATCATGTTGTCGACGTTTTCGTCGGAGCCGCCCAACCAATATTGAAGGGTAAGAAAATAGGTGCGCGCATCCTGCGCAGTACCTGGTATGAAGCGCAGCAACTGCGGTATGCGCCGCAGCATCTTCATTTGAGCGGCGCCACCCGGTGCCTTGTCCTTCTTGCCGCGCAGCTTCTTGAGCAGGGCCATCGGTCCAGTGGCCGGCTTTGACATGTCGAAGTTGCCAATGCGAGTCAGCTGTACCACTTCGCTGGCGGACGCCATGCAGATCATTGCATCGCAATGGTCGCGACGCGCGCGCAGATCGTCCAACACCGGTAGGAAATGATCTTCCAGAAACAGCATGCCGGCGACGATGATATCGGCCTTAGCAATATCCGCCTTGCAGCGCGCCAAGGCTGCCTCATTGCCGGCGTACTCGGATGCCGCATGCAACGACACTGTGAGCCCCGGCAACAGCCGGGAGAGTGAATCCTGCGCGCGTTGAGCGGCACTGGCCAGATGCGTGTCCATGGTGACCACGACCACATGGACAGGGGTCATGGCCACCTTGTCCATGACTTCAGCGGCTGTAGTGCGCTTTGGCTTCATACAGCGTCTCCACGGTGATCACGGCGACTGATTGATCGTTGGCGTAGCGCTCGGTGTTGCGCTTTGCCTTGCCCCTCACAAAGAAGGGAATCTTGCGCAGTTCTTTTTCTGCATCGGCAGCCCAAGTGGGGCCGCTTGCAGCAGGCTGGACTTGGGGCTCACCGGCTGCTTCGCCGGACTGCGATTGCAGCTCAACAACAGCAGGCGCAGTGACAACTTCAGTCGGGTTGGAGCGGGCGGTGGTTGAGCCCAGATGAGAAGGTGCAGCACCTTCATGAAACTCAAAGTCGTTGCGGAACATGCCCAGCAGATGTTCTTCGAGACCCATCATCAACGGATGAACCCAGGTATCGAAAATGACGTTGGCGCCTTCCCATCCCATTTGCGGCGCATAGCGGGCAGGGAAATCCTGCACGTGCACTGGTGCAGAGATCACCGCGCAAGGGATGCCAAGCCGCTTGGCAATGTGCCGCTCCATTTGCGTGCCCAGTACCAACTCAGGCTGCAGTTCCGCAACCTTGGCCTCTACCTGCAGATAATCGTCGCAGATCAACGGCTCGACGCCATAGCGCGCCGCTGCCTCACGGATGTCACGGGCAAACTCACGGCTGTAGGTACCGATGCCCACCACTTTAAAGCCCAGCTCTTCGCTGGCGATGCGCGCCGCTGCTACAGCGTGGGTGGCATCACCAAAGACAAACACACGCTTGCCGGTCAAATAAGTGGAATCGACGGAACGCGAGTACCACACCAGACGCGAGTCACCCTGCAGTAACGCCGGCGGAATCTCGACCCCGGCAAGAGCGGCTACCTCGCGAATAAAATCGCGCGTCGCACCCACACCGATAGGCACGGTACGAGTCATCGGTTGGCCGAACGTGCGCTGCAACCATTGCGCGGCAGGCGATGCTGTTTCCGGATAGAGCACGACATTAAAATCGGCCTCGCCAAGGCGGCGAATATCGGACGGACCCGCATTGAGCGGTGCCACAACGTTAATCTCTATGCCCAGTTGCTCCAGCAAGCCGGTAATTTCGCGAACATCATCGCGGTGTCTGAAGCCCAGTGCAGTGGCGCCCAGCACGTTGCAACGCGGCCGCCGATCCGCACTGCGCGGCTCGCGCACAGTGCCGGGCGGCGGTGCCAGCGGCAGACACAGCGCGCGCACCAGCTGATAGAACGTTTCAGCGGCACCCCAGTTTTCTTTGCGCTGGTAAGAAGGCAGCTCCAACGGAATGACCGGTATCGGTAATCCCATCGTGCGTGCCAGACCGCCCGGGTCGTCCTGAATCAGCTCGGCCGTGCAAGAGGCACCAACCAGCAAGGCCTGCGGTTTAAAGCGCTCATAGGCATCACGCACCGAAGACTTAAAAAGTTCGGCGGTGTCGCCTCCCAGATCACGAGCTTGGAAAGTGGTGTAGGTGACCGGGGGACGTGCCGAGCGGCGCTCGATCATCGTGAACAGCAGGTCGGCATAGGTGTCGCCTTGCGGCGCGTGCAACACGTAGTGCACATCGCGCAGCGCAGTGGCCACACGCATCGCACCAACGTGCGGCGGACCTTCGTATGTCCAGACGGTCAGCTGCATAGTCAGACCACCAACCGGTTGCGGCGCGTTAAAGGTCTTGCAAACAGCTCCGCCAAGTCACCGGCTTGCTCGAAACCCTGTATGGGGGTGAACACCAGCTCGATGGACCACTTAGTGGCGATGCCTTCGGCCTCCAGCGGATTGGCCAAGCCCAAACCACAGACGACCAAACCAGGCTTGCTTGCCCTGCAGCGGTCCAACTGATTGTCGACGTGCTGACCTTCGGTAATCACGGTGTCTGCTGGCAGCAGCGCTAACTCAGGAGCCATATGGCTACGGTGCACATAGGGTGTGCCGACCTCTAGCAGGCGCATGTCCAGTTCGCGGCTGAGGAATCGCGCCAGCGGTAGTTCGAGCTGCGAATCGGGGAAGAAGAAGATAGAGACACCTGACAACTGCTCACGCAGCGGTTGCAACGCGGCTCTTGCACGGGCAGTGGGTGCCGCCATGACGGCATCGAAACGTTCTTGCGGCACGGCAAAAAGTGCAGCTGCTGCAGCGAACCAAGCCAAGGTACCTTCGGCGCCTAGCGGAAATGCAGAGGGCAGGTGCTGCGCACCACGCTGCTCAAGTGCCCGTGCGCAATCTGCCAAGAAGGGTTGCGCAAGCAAATATCGGGTTTGCGGCCCGATAGCCGGCAGTTCCTGAGAGTTGCGCGGCGGCAGAAAACCCACGTTGTCGATACCCAAGGCATCAAACAGCCGCCGGAATTGGTCTTCTACGACATCCGCCAGTGAACCGACGATCAGCAAGGATGTGGGCGCCTCGGCCGGCAGCGATGGCATATCCGGCACCAATGATGCCAGGCAGGCATCTTCACCCTGCGTGAACGTGGTTTCGATACCGCTGCCAGACCAAGAGCGAATACGCACCTGCGGCTCGAAACTGCGCGACAGCCGCAGCGCTGCGCGCGACAGATCAAGCTTGATCACTTCGCTGGGGCAGGACCCCACCAGGAACAGCAAACGGATATCCGGCCGGCGAGCCAGCAGCTGATTGACTACGCGATCGAGTTCGTCGTTGGCGTCGGCAATGCCTGATAAGTCTCGATCGTCAATGATCGCCGTGGCAAAGCGCGGCTCGGCAAAAATCATGACGCCGGCTGCTGACTGGATCAGGTGAGCGCAGGTACGCGATCCCACCACCAGAAAGAACGCGTCCTGGATTTTGCGGTGCAGCCAGATGATGCCGGTAAGGCCACAAAAGACCTCGCGCTGCCCCCGTTCGGTCCGGATCGAGGGCGCAGACGGGAACACTGCAGTTGCCGGGACGAGGTGTTCTACGACGCCACTCATGCGGCTGCCTGCAGGCAGAGGGCTTCTTCACGACTGGCCTGCAGCCTTGCAGCACGCAATTTGAGCAGAAATTGCGTTGCATTGATCACATAGGCCGCATAGGCTCCTAAAGCAATCGCCATTTGTTGCCGGGTATCGAGCCAACCGCCGAGCCACGCCAGCACGTAGGCCGTTTGCAACGCCATGACCAGCATGCTGACCACGTCTTCCCAGAAAAAGGCGGGTGCAAAGAGGTAGCACCCGTACACGTCCCGCTCCCACAGGCATCCCGTCACCATGATTGCGTACAGCAACACGGTTTTGAGCAGGATCGAGCAGGTGGCGACAAATTCCCCGGCACCGGTGGCCAGGTAGCGCACGACGAGCACCAGGCTCACGGCGAAGACCAGAAATTGCAGCGGAGCGAGAATCCCCTGGACCAAGGTCCAAGGAGAGGAATCCCTTCTGGCTCGCTCTTCGGCGCTGTAAAGAGGTTTGTTCACGCGGAGTTGTCCGGCAACAGTTCATTGAACCCTATGCTCCCCGCTGCATAGTGTCAAGACGATGGAACGTAAAATTAATTTGACATTGACCGAGTGATCTTAGAAAAATCGGCATACGGCATTAGGTGGACCCAAATGCAAGAAGAACAGCAAGCATTAAGTAGTCAGGATTGCGGTTGCGATATACCGGCTTTAGTCCAACAGGGAGCAGCTGTTCCGCTGTCCGATGCGCCTTGGGCCGTTCCTAACGAACCCTTGCAGATCATGACGCGGCTGGTCGAGGCAGAGATTTTGCCGCGACTGCTACAACAAAGCGTGGCCGGAGCAGCCAACACTGGCTCGACCCAAGAGCCCGCATTGCCCGAAGACTTGCCAACCTTCCTTCGGTTGCTGCGCTTCAGCGACTACTCGGTAGTAGCAGGTTTTATCGACGAACTTCGTGATCGCAACATAGAAATTGCAGATATCTGCCTGCGCTGGCTGACTCCCGCTGCACGCCAACTAGGCGAAATGTGGGAGCAGGACGAAGCGGATTTCATGCAAGTAACCGTGGCGTTATGCCGTCTGCATCAGTTGCTGCATCGGCTTGGCACAGGCTTTCACCCTCAAGAATCGGTCAGCGGTCCGGCGGCGCTGCGGCGGGCTCTACTGAGCAACATGCCTGGCGACCCGCACACCTTCGGCGTGGTGATGCTGGGGCAGTTTCTGCGCCATGGCGGGTGGGACACCTGGAATGAGTTTCCCGACACCATTTCGGAATTGGTGTCAACTGTCAGCGCAAACTGGTTTAATGTAGTTGGGTTGTCAGTGGGAAGTGACAGGCATGTGGACGATCTGCAACGGTGCGTGCGCGAAATACGTCGCGCCTCACGCAATCAGCAGGTGGTCATATTGTTGGGCGGACCTTTAATTCTGGCCCAGCCAACTTTGTTAAAACAGGTGGGCGCGGACGGGACGGCGACAGATGGTGCTGATGCCTTGCAATGGATGCGCAGCAGGTTTCCAGATTTTGTCAAACCGGCCTGACCAAACCATACCTATTCAGGAAAAAAGACTTTAAGTGAAACAGTTTTCTTCGCCACTTGAGCATTTAGGTGGCATAGACGCGGGTGCTTTTGCCCGCCTGGCGGCTGTGGCCTCGGATATCGCGCTGGTTATCGATAACGATGAACAGGGCAGCATCCTGGATATTTCGCTTGGCAGCGAAGAGCTGGCACGCGAGATGGACCGTAGTTGGATTGGCAAGTCCTGGATGGACGTGGTCACCACCGACACTCGCAGTAAGGTTCGCGATCTGCTCAAAGAGGCCACCTCCAGTGGCATGCCGCGCTGGCGCCAAATCAACCATTCCATCGGTAGGCTTCATGACCTGCCGGTCATGTATACCGCTATCCGCTTGGGCACTAAGGGCCCGACGATGGCCATCGGTCGCAGCCTGCAGCCGCTGGTCACCTTGCAAACCCAGCTGGTCGAATCCCAGCAGGCGATGGATCGGGAGTACCTGCGTTTAAGGCAGCAAGAGACACGACACCGCCTGCTGTTTCAGGTCAGCGATGAAGCAGTAATGGTCATAGATGCCGCCACGCAGCGGATCATCGACTCTAATCCTGCTGCCATAGAGCTGCTGGATGACGGTTCGCGCAAGCTGGTCGGTCGAACTTTGGACGAGATACTCGATGCCGGTAGCCGTGCATCGGTCAATGGTGTGGTTTCATCAGTCATCGCCACCGGCCGCCAGCAGAACCTGCCAATTAGCTTGCAGTCCAAGGGTAAAAGCGACCAATACCTGCATGTGGCGTTGTTTCGCGAAGGCAGCACCCGTTTCCTGCTGCTGCGCATGCTTCCGGTTGGTAAGTCCGCGTCGGGCCCTCAGCGCGACAAGCTTCGCGTTATGGGTTTGGTCGATCAGGCCGTAGACGCCTTCGTTGTCACCGACACCGATGGTCGTATTCAGTTTGCCAACGCGGCGTTCTTGGATGCGGCCCAACTAGGGAGCCCAGAACAGTTGCGGGGCGAGACACTGGAACGTTGGCTGGGTCGACCAGGCGTCGATTTCAACCTGCTCGCCAGCCAACTGCGCGAACACGGTACCGTTCGGTTGTTTGCTACAACATTGCAGGGCAGCCTGGGTGTGAAGCTGGACGTCGAAATCTGTGCCGTCTCGGTCACCGACCGGAGCGAGACCTGCTATGGCTTTACGATGCGCGAAGTAGGTCTGCGCAAAGTGGCTGCGCCGGCAGGTCAGCGGGACCGGCCACGGTCGGTCGATCAATTGGCCTCCATGGTTGGTCGCGTACCCCTCAAAGATCTGGTGCGCGAATCCACCGACCTCATCGAAAAGCTGTGCATCGAGGCAGCGTTAGAGCTGACAGGGGACAATCGCGCCTCAGCGGCCGAGGTTTTGGGCCTGAGCCGCCAGAGCTTGTACGCCAAGCTGCGTCGCTATGGATTGGGCGATCTGGATGGCGCCGAGGAACCAGAAGGCGAGTAAAAACGACCTCTGGCAGAATATCTGTCAGATTTAGTTGACGCACTGGACTGTCATGGCTAGATTACGGCCATGACAGTCGCCGTCAACTCCGTTGACCCTCCAGCGTTCCCGCGCTGGTCAGCCTGTCTCCAGCTGCTCAAACCCATCACTTGGTTTCCACCGATGTGGGCCTTTGGCTGCGGCATTGCCAGCGTGCCTGTGGCCGACGGTTTCCCGTGGGGTCTGTTGCTCATTGGCGCTGTGCTGTGCGGACCCATGGTCTGCGGCACCAGCCAAGCCGTAAACGACTGGTTTGATCGCCATGTCGATGCAATCAATGAGCCCAACAGACCCATCCCATCCGGACGGATACCGGGGCGCTGGGGTCTGTACATCGCCATCGCCTGGACTGTGCTGTCATTGCTGCTGGCCAGCGCCCTAGGCACGTTCTGTTTCTGGGCCACAGTAGTCGGGCTGATTCTGGCCTGGGCGTATAGCGCACCGCCGTTGCGGCTCAAGCGCAATGGCTGGTGGGGCAATGCTGCGGTTGGACTTAGCTACGAAGGCCTGCCGTGGGTCACAGCCGCTGCAGTCCTGCATGGCGGCAGTGTGCCGCCGGCAGTGTTGCCGTTGGCGGCGCTCTACAGTGTCGGTGCGCACGGCATCATGACGCTCAACGATTTCAAGTCCATCGACGGTGACTTGAAGATGGGCATCGGTTCATTGCCAGCGCGCTTGGGTGCGGCCAGCGCAGCCAAGGTTGCCTGCGTCGTCATGGCTGTGCCGCAGGTCATCGTCATCGCGCTGCTGGCACTGTGGCAGCGCCCACTGTATGCGGCAATCGTAGGGGTCTTGTTACTGGCCCAGCTGCTGCTCATGCGTCGCCTGCTGCAACGGCCGCGCGAATTGGCCCCTTGGTACAACGCCACCGGTATCAGCCTGTATGTGCTTGGCATGCTCGCCAGCGCACTGGCCGTGCGCACAGGTCTAACCTGATGCAGAAGCTCAACGGCCTCGGTTGGTTGGATATTTTCAGAGTGGCACTGGTGCAGACCGCGCTGGGCGCCATCGTCGTGCTGACCACGTCGACCATGAACCGCGTCATGGTGGTTGAGCTGGCACTGCCGGCCATGGTGCCGGGTGCATTGGTCGCGCTGCACTACGCCGTACAGATGCTGCGCCCGCGAATGGGCCATGGTTCAGATATCGGCGGGCGTCGCACACCGTGGATCATCGGCGGAATGTGCGTGCTGGCAACGGGCGGTATTTTGGCAGCACTGGCCACCGCGTTAATGGCTACGTCGGCAGTGGCAGGCATCGCGTTGGCAGTGCTGGCGTTCTTGCTGATCGGCGCCGGTGTGGGTGCTGCCGGTACGTCTTTGTTGGTCTTAGTGGCCAACAGCGTGTTGCCACAGCGCAGAGCACCAGCCTCCACGAT
>CANFSB010000079.1 GCA_947449495.1 Pseudomonadota bacterium | reverse complement strand
GGCGGCGTGTACTACTGGCTGCCCAAGTGGAGTGGCCACATGTACAACATGACGCTGGCTAAGTGGCACTTCTGGTTGTCGGCCATCTTCGTCAACGTACTGTTCTTCCCGCAGCACTTCCTGGGACTGGCCGGCATGCCGCGTCGTATCCCCGACTACGCCACTCAGTTCGCCGACTGGAACGCAGTCTCGTCGATCGGCGCTTTCGGTTTCGGCCTGGCGCAGCTGATTTTCCCGTACCTGATCTGGAGCTGCGTGCGCGGTGGTGAGAAGGCTACTGCCCACGTGTGGGAAGGCAGCCATGGTCTGGAGTGGGAAGTTGAGTCACCGGCGCCTTATCACAGCTGGACCGAAGCACCTGCCCTTGAGTTGATCGAGCGCGGCGCCGCGCATTGATGAACGCGCCGGCCGACAACAGCCGCAAGGTGCGCAACTCAGCAGTGTTGCTGGGTTGCTTTGCCTTTGCGGTGTATCTGGGCTTCATCGCCTGGTCTGTGCTCAAGTAGACCCGCCAATGGAGCAGCACGGCAAAGTCGCCAACCGCAGCCTGACGATCAAGTTGGTCGTGATGGCGCTGGGCGCTTTCGGCTTCGGCTTTGCGTTGGTGCCGTTGTACGACGTGCTGTGCACGATGACCGGTGTGGCCAACAAGGCCAACCTCACTCAGGCCGCGCGCATTGCCGAACACCCCGATGACGCACGCGAGGTCACGGTCGAGTTTGTGGCGCAGTTGCCCTCAGTGGGCAGTTGGGAGTTTGCGCCGGTAATCGCCAGCATGAAGGTGCATCCGGGCCGGCTGTATGAAGCCACCTATACCGCGCGCAATTTGTCTGGCCGTGACACCTTTGGTCAGGCTGTGCCCGATGTGGCGCCTTCCAAGGCAGCGGCTTATTTTCGCAAGACCGAGTGCTTTTGTTTTACGCCGCAGCATTTCACTGCCACTGAAAACAAGACCATGCCGGTGCGCTTTATTGTCGATCCGGCCTTGCCGGACTACATAGACCGCATCACGCTTGCCTATACCTTTTATGACACCCAGGCGCCCAGCGCCAAACGTTAACGTTTCGTACGACAGAGTGATCTTATGAGCAGCAACTCGCACGCCCACGACGCCAGCACTTATTACGTTCCGCATAGCAGCCCTTGGCCGATCGTCGGCTCCATTGCGCTGTTCTGCGTCATGTGGGGTGCTGTCAGCTTCCTCAACGATTGGGCACCGGCCTGGTCGTTCTTGCCTGGCGCGCTAGGCCTTGCAGTGCTGTTCTTCGGTTGGTTCGCCACAGTCATCAACGAGAACCAAGCCGGCCTGTTCAATGCGCAGGTCGACAAGTCGTTCCGCATGGGCATGATGTGGTTCATCATCTCTGAGGTGATGTTCTTCGCAGCGTTCTTCGGCGCGCTGTTCTATGCCCGTGAGTTGTCGGTACCTTGGATCGGCGGCGAGGGCGTCAAGGTCTTCAACAAGCTGCTGCTGTGGCAGGACTTCGCACCCACCTGGCCGACCAACGGTCCCAATCGCCTGGGTGGCCATGCCGATGGTAGCTTCGAAACTATTCAGGCCTTCAGCCTGCCGGCCGTCAACACGGCGCTGCTGCTGACCTCGGGTGTCACCATCACCATCGCGCACCATGCACTGCGCGCCGGTCATCGCACGCAGCTGGCTATCTTCCTGGCTGCCACGTGGATGTTGGGTTTTCTGTTCGTGTACCTGCAGGGCACCGAATATCACGAGGCCTACAGCGAGCTGGGCCTGAAGCTGTCGACCGGCATCTATGGTTCGACGTTCTTCATGCTGACCGGCTTCCACGGTCTGCATGTGACTATCGGCGCCATCATGCTGACGGTGATCTGGTTGCGGTGCTTGCGCGGCCACTTCACCGCCAAGAACCACTTCGCCTTTGAGGCGGTGGCTTGGTACTGGCACTTCGTAGACGTGGTCTGGCTGATCCTGTTCGTTTTCGTTTACTGGATCTGACCTGCGTACGGCGCCGGGCACAGTGCCTGGCGCTTACCGGCGCGCGTTCTGCGCGCCGGCACCGGCCTCAGCGCTGGGCTTGGTGGGGCGAGATCAGCCCGAAGTACCACGCGACGAACAGCATCAAGAACAACAGCACCGACAACCCGATGCGCAGCTTGAGGGCGCGCAGCATCTTGTCGGGGTTGCCCTGATCTGACGACAGATGGAACAAGGCCCAGCCCAGGCTGGCGAGCACGCCGATTAGGGCGGCGACGATCAACAGTTTGTAGGGGTTCATCACCGTATTATGCCGCTGCGACTGCCTTTCGGTAACCGACAGTTGTTGATTGCCTGGCCTTGGCTGCTGGTTACGCTATGCGCATGCATGCTGTTTGTGAACCTGGGACGCTGGCAATGGCATCGCGGCGAGCAGCGCCAGCAGCAGTGGCAGCAGGTGCAGGTTGCGCTGGCGGCGGAGCCGGTGTCGCTGGCTGACGCTGCCACACTAGCCCGGCAACTGCGCAATGCCCGGGTGCGTGTGACCGGACAACTCGATGGTGCGCACCAGCTGCTGCTGGACAACATCTCGCGTGACGGTAAACCCGGCTATGAGGTGCTGACGCCGCTGCGCCTGGCCGATGGCGCGCTGCTGTTGGTTAATCGCGGGTGGCTGCCGTTTGACGGCTATCGCAACCACATACCGGACCTGAGTCTACCACCGGATCCCGGTACCGAATTTTCCGGGCGGCTGGATGTGCTGCCCGTGCCCGGTATGCAGCGCACCCCCAGCGCTGCCGAACTGGACGTCCCCACACAGTGGCCGCGGGTCGCCAGCTTTCCCACTGCCGCGCAGCTGTCGGGCTGGCTGGGCGAACCGGTCAGTGATCAGGTGCTGCTGCTGGACGCCGACAGCGGGCCCGGCTGGCAGCGCCAGTGGCCTCTGCCCGGTATCGCCCCCGAAAGGCATTATTCTTACGCCATCCAGTGGTGGTCCTTTGCGGCCTTGGCCGTGGGTCTGCTGTTGGGGTTGAACATCAGGAAACGCACATGACTTCTGACTTGCGTCCGCAGCGCGCCAAGCTGCTGGTGGTTGTTGCACTGTTCTTCGTGCCGCTGGCAGTAGCGTTCTGGCTGTACTACGGCAGCAGCTGGCGACCGGTGGGCAGTACCAGTCACGGTCAATTGCTGTTGCCGACGCGTACTGTTCCGCAGGACATCCCGCAGCTGCACGGCAAGTGGACGCTGGTACACATGGCCGAAGGTCGCTGCGAAGACAGCTGCCAGCGCGCTTTGCTAGTGGCGCGGCAAACGCGTTTGGCACTCAATCAAGATTCAATTCGCGTCAATCGCCTGTTGTTGGCTGGGGCCGATTGCTGTGACCAGTCGCAGTTGAACGAGCAGCATCCAGGCTTGTTGCAACTGGACATGGCAACCCTTGCCGACACCGGTGCCGCGCTGCGCGCCGCATTTCCTGCAGACGGCCATGCCGATGCACTTTATATCCTCGATCCGCTGGGCAACGTTGTGATGCGCGTTGACGTCAATGCCAATCCCAAAGATCTGCTGACCGATCTGAAAAAGTTGCTCAAGCTGTCGAGTATCGGATGAACAGTCAGCATGTACTGTGGTTGCGTCGGCTGGCCATAACTGGCGTGGTGCTGGGTTTGGCAGTGGTGGTATTTGGCGCCTATGTGCGACTGACCTATGCAGGTCTGGGTTGCCCGGATTGGCCCGGCTGCTTTGGCCATGTCACACCGCTGGGTGCGCAAGATGCCAATGCGGGCACGCTCGACACGCCGTTGCACATGGGCAAGGCTTGGCGCGAGATGATCCATCGCTATGCTGCCAGCACACTGGGACTCATCATTCTGGTGATTACCGTGTTGTCACTGCGCTGGCGACGTGAGCGGTTGCCGCATGGTTTAGCGCGCAGTCTGCTGGCCTTGGTGTTGTTCCAAGGTTTGCTGGGGATGCTCACCGTGACTTGGAAGGTCAAGCCGCTGGTGGTTACAGCACATCTGGTGTTTGGTCTTACCACTGTGTCTTTGCTGTGGCTGTTTTGGCTGGCGCTGGGGCGGTTGCAATCTGCGTCGCAACACAGCGCGCACACTGCGAGCAACGTGCCGGTGCCAAACCCACTGCGCTGGGCGCGCCGCGCTGCGCTGTTGGCAGTGCCTGTGTTGATCATGCAGATCATGTTGGGCGGCTGGACCAGCACCAACTATGCCGCTGTGGGTTGCCCTGACTTTCCCACCTGCCAACAGCAATGGTGGCCGCAGGCAGATTTTCGCGAAGGGTTTGTGTTGTGGCGCGGCTTGGGCACCAACTATGAAGGGGGTGTGCTCGATTACCCGGCACGCATCGCCATACACCTGACACATCGCGTCGGCGCAGTGGTGGTGACTGTGGCGTTGTTGCTGGCTATGTTGCTGGCTTGGCGTGCAGGCGCGGGCAATGCGGTGCGCCGCGCTGCAATAGCCGTGGGCGCGGCCTTGCTGTTACAACTGTGCATCGGCATCTTCATGGTGCGCTTTGGCTTCCCGTTGTCATGGGCTACTGCCCACAATGCTGGTGCTGCCGTGTTGTTGCTGGCCACTTTGTTGCTGGAACGCAGCCTGCGTCGAACCTGATCCGCTTTCATTGACCATCAAGGAGCACCCTTATGCAGACAGCTGCCAAGACCTTGCTTCATGCCACCGTTGCCTGTGTTGCAACGCTGGTGCTTGCCGGGTCCGCTAGCGCCGCACCGGCGCCTGCCCAGCCGCCCACTGCCGCAGATATTGCCGCGTGGAGCGTGCCGCAAAAGCCCTTCAAGCTCTATGGCAACAGCTGGTACGTCGGTACCCATGGCCTGTCTTCCATCCTCATCACCTCAGACTATGGCCATGTGCTCATCGATGGTGGTCTGCCCGAGTCAGCACAGCAGATCGCCGCCAACATCACTGCACTGGGCTTCAAGCTGACGGACGTCAAAGCCCTTCTCAACAGTCATGCACACTTTGATCATGCCGGCGGCTTGGCGCAGCTGCAGCAGCTCACTGGCGCACCTATTTATGTGCGTCGTCCCAGCGAGGCCGTACTGCGAACCGGTAAGTCGGGTCGCGATGATCCGCAAGCCAGCGCCGCATTGCCGCCAGTACCGCCCGCCAAAGGCCAGATCTGGATCGTTAGCGATCAGCAGTTGTTGGGCGTGGGCTCGATCCGCCTGCAGGCACTGGCAACAGCCGGTCATACGCCAGGCGGCACCAGTTGGACCTGGGAAAGCTGCGAAGCCAGCGCCTGTCTGAAGATGGTCTATGCAGACAGTCTGACGCCGTTGGCGCGTGCGGGCTTTCGCTATACCGGGGACAAGGACTACCCGTCTGCCAAAGCAGATCTGGAGCAGGCGTTTGCCACGCTCGAAGCGGTGTCCTGCGATGTCTTGATCACACCGCACCCCGAGGCCATGCAGTTGTTCGAGCGGATCGCAGCGCGCGATGCTGCACCGGGCGCAACACTAAAGCAGGACGGTGCCTGTAAGACGTATGCAGCCAAGGGACGTGCGGCACTGGCAGCGCGTTTGGCAGCCGAAGCGCCGTAGAGCGCGCTGTCGCAATCCCCCAACGGCAGGTCTATGCTTGCCCTACAACAATGATTGGGGGGGTAACGCATGCGACAGGTACTTCGGTCTGGTCTGTGGATGGCGGCCGCTATGTGCGGCTTGGCATTGCCTGTGGTGGTTCAATCCGCAGCGCCCGGTGCGCCGGCGCGCTTTGTGCCCGAGGATCATCGCCCCGGTTTGTTCTTGCGCGAAGACTTCAACGACGAACCCGATGAAACGCCCATTACGCAGGCGAGCATTCAGGGCAAGAACGTCGGCTTCACGCTCTATGGTCCGGGTAAAGAGGGCGTGGCCAAGAGCCACCATGCCTCACCCAAAGATGATCCCGGCTATGTCTGGTTGGGCTCCTGCGTGCAGACCTGCGCGTTCACTATTTTTGACAAGACGCAGTACGTCGATCTGACCGGCTTGGCCAAGATTCGCTGGCGCACTAAGCAGACCGGCTTTCATCAGCTGCGTCTGGTCATCAAGTTGGCCGATGGGCCGCTGCTGGTCAGCGATCACTTTGAAGGCGGCAGTGCCGACTGGCGTGTGACTGAGTTTGCCTTGGCTGATGTGCGCTGGCGCACGCTTGATCCCAAGTTCATCAATGATGGCCCGTGGGTCGACAAGCCGGATCTGACACGCGTTGAAGAGATCGGCTGGACCGATCTGTCGGTGGGTAGTGGCCACGGTAGCGGTGGCCAGGTGGGCTCATCACGCATCGATTGGATAGAAATCTACGGTCTGCCTGTCAAGCGCTGACCGAACCGATAACACGCAAGGGGGATGACATGAGTTTGCGATTTACTACCGCAGCATTGCTTGCGGCCACCTGTCTGGTGCCGGCGCTGGCCGACGCTCAGCAGGCTAATAACGCGCTGTACCGTCCGGCACCCAAACTGCCAGAGCCCAAGTACCGCGAGCAGTATTCATCGATGAAGGATCAGCACGACCTGTCAGGCGTGTGGTTCATTCGTGATTACAACCGGCGCTTCCGCACGCCGATCAACACGCTGCCACCGCTGACGCCGTTTGGCAAAGTGGAGTTCGACAAGCGTGTCAAGGCTGAGACCGATGGCGCGCCGATGGCTGATGCATCCACGCATTGCTGGCCGCATGGCATTCCGCGCGTGATGAACTCGCCGTATCCCATCCAGATCATTCAGTCGCCTGGCAAGATCAGCATCGTGCACGAGGTGGGTCACAACATCCGCCAAATACACATGGATGTGCCGATGCCCGAGAACGTACCGACTAGCTTCCTGGGCTATTCGGTGGGTCACTGGGAAGGCAACACGCTGGTGATCGAGACCAAGGGCACCGATACGCGCACTTGGATCGATGAGGAGGGGATCATCCACTCCGACAAGCTCTACACCATCGAGCGCATTCGTAAGGTCGAGAACGGTGAGAACCTTGAGAACGAGGTCACCATGATTGATCCGGTGTTCTTCACCCGTCCATGGGTCAAGAAGATCAACTATGCCTGGCGTCCGGATCTGCGCATCTCGGAATACATCTGCGAAGAGAACAACCGCAATGCGCCGCAAAACGGCGTGACCGTGGCCAAGTGAGCAGGAAAAGCATCATGAGCCGATATTCATTTGCGCCGCGCGTTGCGGCACTGGCCCTGGTGTCTCTGCTGTCGCAGGGCATTGCACAGGCGGCGCCTTCATTGGCCGGCTTCTGGCTGGTTGAGGGCAATCACGACACACTCACCGATGACAAAGGCAAGTTGCCGCCAATGACAGCCGAAGCACGCAAGCGTTACAACGCTGCAGTAGCGGCGCGCAAGGTGGGCAAGTACACAGGCGACACGCTCACCAAGTGCCTGCCACATGGTCTGCCGCGTTTGCTGGGTGCGCCCTATCCCATCGAAGTGCTAGAAGAGAAAAAGCAAATCACCTTCCTCCACGAAGTGCATCACATGCCGCGCCTGGTATACCTGGGCGAGAAGCTGCCGCCGATCGATGATCTGGATGGCAACTTCATGGGCATGTCGGTGGGCAACTGGAGTGGTGACACGCTGGTCATCGATTCCGCGGGCTTCAATGACATCACCACCTTGGACAAGGCGGGCATTCCGCACTCCACCGAGATGGTGTTGCAGGAGCGCGTCAAGTTGATCGACGGCGGTCAACGCATTGAAGATGTGATCACTGTGACCGATCCGCAGACCTTCACCAAGCCGTGGAGCTATCGCTTGACCTTCAAGCGCATGCCCAACGACTACTGGTTGAAGGAGTTTGCCTGCACCGACAAGAACCCGGACGCTTAAGTCCAGGTTCTGACGCGGCCGCCCCTTACTTGGGGCGGCCCGCGTAGCCCGCGCTGCGCATTGGCAGGCGGTAGATCGACATCCCTATGTTGCGTATGCCGGGCGGGGTGGCCCATGCCTTGCCATCGGGGCCGACTGCTCCCATCTGCGCGACATACAGCGTGCGCTTGCCCGGCCCGCTGAACGTCAGACTGATGGGCGGACGTGGCGTGGGGATGAGGCCCACATAGCCGCCGTCGCGTGACAGTACATGCACGCCCTTGCTGGCCGTGACATACAAACGCCCGTCGGCATCAATGGCCATGCCATCGCCGCCGGTGTCGCCATTTAATGCGCCAAACGTGCGACGGTTTTTGACGCTGCCATCCGGCTGCACCGTAAACACCAGCACATGATCGCCATTGGTGACCCAAAGCAACTTGCCATCGGCGCTGAGCAAAATGCCATTGGCACGGATGTCCTGATCGGCCACTACTTGTACAACGCCCTGCGCCGACACGTGCCATGCACCGCCTGATGTGAAATAGGCGCCGCCCTTGCCATCGGTGATCAGGTCATTGACGCGGCCGAGCGGCTTGCCGTCGGGGAAGCTGTCGAGCAGACGCCGTTGCTCGGGCAGCAGCTGCGCAACGTAGGTGAGTTCCTGGCAGCTTTGGTAGTAGGGGCGTGCAGAATCAGTGCAGGTGCGTTGCACCCCGAACAACCGACCCTGGGCATCCATCGACAGCGCACCGGTGCCATGCGTATCGCGCAGTACGATGTATTCACGCAGCCCGCTGTCGAGCTTTTTGATGGTATCGCTTTGCTCCTGTGCGAACAGGATGCCGCCGTCGGCGGTGGGCACCAGACCATCGGCACTCATCGTGGCCGACCACACCAGCTCCCAGCTGGCACCGGCATCCACGACACCGGTAATGGCCAGCGGCTCTGCGGCACGCTCACCGGCGCGAAGTTGCTGTGCTTGAGCAGTAACGGTCAGCAGCGTGGCAGCCAGTGCGACTGCCGCAAGCATTGAGTGGCGCATGAAATCCCCCGCGTTCTGTGATGAGTACCCGATGCTACCAGCCGGTCAGTGTTGCAGCGC
>CANFSB010000078.1 GCA_947449495.1 Pseudomonadota bacterium | reverse complement strand
CCCTCACCGGCCAGCAGACCGGAGGTCGGATCAAGCCCTATCCAACCACCGCCGGGCAGATACACCTCGCACCAGGCATGCAGATCAGTGAAATCCTGTTCAGGCCCGGCAGGCCCCTGTAAGGGTTTCACGTCAGCGGTCAGCTGGATGAGATAGCCCGACACGAAACGCGCGGCCAAACCCAGCTGCCGCAACAGATTCACCAGCAGCCACGTTGAATCGCGGCACGAGCCTGAGCGCAGCTGCAAGGTCTGCTCCGGGCTCTGCACGCCCGGCTCTAAGCGGATCAGATAGCTGATATCCGCAGCGAGCTTTTGGTTGAGGCCGACAATGAAGTCGATGGTGACGCAAGGCTCGCGCGACACTCCAGCCAAGTACTTGGCCAGCAGTGGCGCAGCCGGCTCCGCCTGCAGAAACGGCGCCAACTCGGCACGCTCAACCGGCGTGTAGTCAAACGGGAACTTCTCTGCCCGCGGCTCCAGAAAGAAATCGAAGGGATTGAGCACAGACATTTCGGCAACCAGGTCCACTGACACGCGCAGTTCGCGGGCCGGCTCCGGGAACACCAGACGCGCCAGGTAATTGCCCTGGGGATCCTGCTGCCAGTTGATGAAATGCTTGGTCGGTGCAACATCCAGCGAATAAGAGAGGATACGTGTGCGACTGTGCGGCGCAGGCCGCAGGCGCACGACTTGCGGACCCAGCGCAACCAGCCGGTCGTACCGGTAGTGCGTGACGTGACGAAGTGCGACATGGATGGACATTGAAAACCGCCGACGGTGTGCTGCGAAGGATCCGCAGCAAACAATGCAAACCTTAAACCAACAGCGGCAAGGCGCCGCACGACGGTCTAAGGTTCCCATGACAGGCTGTGGATAGGCTTCGACGCACCATTATAGTGCCTGCCAGAGGCTTGCAGCACCGCATAAGCACTACTAGTAAGCGGCCCCTCCGAAGGTCACCAGCAGGCCTGCTCACGCGGCACGCCCCCCCTTATCGAGCAAGCCCAGACCCGGCCAGGCGACTATGCGCGCGCCTGTGGAGCTGCCAGTCTTCACCTTGCGACCCCTCGCGTTTCGAAACGCGACGGCCCACAAGACACAGTCAAAAAAAAGCCCCGCCAATGGCGGGGCTTGAACTTAGCGTGAAAGCGGGGGGTGTTGCTTCACTAACTATCGAGACGCGCGACGCAATAAAGCGCTGCGGCTCGAGTTGCAATGATACACGCTTTGAGGCAGTTAGTGTGAATATTAGGTTACGTGAACTACGCAGCAGTCGCAGGCGCGCCTGTCACAGCCTCCGCTTCAGGCAGAAACCTCGTAATCAGCGACCCGCCGTTCGGTGCGTAGCGGACCGATCAGGCGTCGAAATTCCAGGTGCAGCGGGTGATCCTCGTAGTCGTGCAGGGCCTGCCAGCTCTCAAACTCACAATAAAACGCCAGGTCGACTGCGTCGGCGACCTCGGCCTTAACGCGGGCAATATCGGCCCTCAGCAGCCCGGGAACCTGTGCCTGCATGGTGGCCACGCTGAGGTGGAGGCGCGCCATGTCGACCAGACTCGCATCCCGGCGCGGCTCATCCGCAAGACGCCACAGCACCACATGTCTGATCATGGAGACACCCTCCCGGGGTAAGTGGCGCGCCGTGCGCCAGGTTTAAGCAGCTGCACCAGCTGTTGCGGCAAAGCAGCGCCCAAGTGCTGCAGCTCCTCGACAACCAACGCCTGCGGATAGCAACTGCTGACATCACGCGCCAAGCCAATGGCAATCAGCTGTACATCGCTGGCAACCGCGGTCTCAGCAACCACCTTCTGCAAGTGACGCTGCAGACAAAGCGGGTCGTTGGCCTGCACCGTCGCCTGTTCCTGCGGCGTGCCATCGCAAAGCACCATCAGGATGCGGCGCTTAGCGCGGCTGCGACGCAGCCGTTGCAGCGCCCACTGCAGCGCCTCGCCGTCCACGTTCTCGCGCAGCAAATCCTCATGCAGCATGGCCGCCAGCTGCTTGCGGCAGCGGGCCGCACTGTCGGCTGGCGACTTGAACACCAAGTGCCGCAGGGCCGCGATACGACCCGGTCGCGGTGGTGAGCCGGCTGCGCGCCACTGCACTGCGGCCTTGCCGCCGCGCCATCCCATCGTGGTGAACCCCAACACTTCGGTGGCCACACCGCAGCGCTCCAATGCCGACACCAACAGCAACACGCTGGCTGCGGCGATCTCGATGGGCTTGCCACGCAAGCTGCCAGAGTTGTCGACCAGCAAGGTCACATGGGTATCGGGTGCTACAGCCTCTTGCCGGCTACGCAACCGAGCCGGCTGTAGTGGGTCCGTGAGCACGGAGGTCAGGCGCGCCGGATCCAGCACTCCTGTCTGAGCGTCCGACTGCCACCGCAGCGGCTTGCGGGACAGCACACAGCGTTGCAGGCGTAGCGCCGCGGCACTTTGACTGCGCATCGTTGCGGCAGTTACCTGATCCAGGCGCCGCTGCAATTGCGCCGCCTGCGCCGCCGTGCAGATTCGATCGGCACGCTGCACGACATCGTGTTGACGGCTGTACACCTCATAGGGCCCTGCGATGGCCACAGCCTGGGACTGAACAGGCACCAACTTGCCGCGCGGCTCATCGGCGATGCGTCGCAACACGTCGCTGCGTGCACGACGCTGTTGAACAGCAGCGCTCAGCTGCTGAGCCGCGGGCACAGGCGCTGCAGTGGGCTGCGACTGCGCAACGGGCGACAGCGGCAGTGCTGCGACCGGTGCAGATTCCCACAGTCCGGCAAGCATCAGCAGCTGCCCGCAGTGCACTGCAAACCTTTGCTGATACGCAAGGTCACCCAACGCTGCAGCCAACACCCGAGCCACCTGCGGCGGCATGGACTGCCAGTGCGCGGGCACAGCCTGAACATCACAAGGCAAGGGCGCAGCAATGGCACGTCGCAGCTGGCACAGCAGCGACCAGATCTGCGCTGGGAACTGAGCCCCAAGCAGTTGGGCAGCATCCAATCGCGACAGATTAAGGGCCGTACCAGGCCAACGCGCTGCTCCTAAGGCCTCTACGCGAGCTTGCTCGCAGGCCTCCAACAGACGGCGCTGCAGCGGCGTCAGTGCGGCGTTTAATGCAGACAAGGCCGGGTCACTGAATCGTCGGCGCAGCGCACGCGCATCGACCTGCGCGCGAGTCTGTAGTGCAGCGGCTGGTGCGGCCGCATCTTCCACAATCGTCTGGCCTGACATGACGCGCAGCACAGCGTCTGCAAGTCCGGACACACCAGAACCAGCCATCTGGTGCGACCCACGATTCATTGGGCGACCGGAATTAACTCACTGCCGAAGCAGCGCTGGTACAGCTCTGCCACCAACGGCCATTCGGCCGGATCGCAACGATTCAGATAGCTTAAACGCAATGCCAGAGCACGATCACCCAACAAGGCGAGGTTCTCTGCCCAATGCAACAGCGTGCGCGGCGACATCGCTACTGCCAACTGCCCGCCTGCATGGGCTAAACGCAGCAAACCTGCCAGCTCAACCATGGCGCAAACCAGTTGCTGCTGTGAGGCATCGGCCAATGAGGGAACGCGGCTGCGCAGCAATTGCTGTTCAGTTGCCGGCTGCGGCCATCCCAAGCTGACAATCAACTGCCAGCGATCCAGCTGGGCCTGATTGATCGGGACTGTGCCCTGAAACTGACCGGTGGCATCACCGAGCCCTAGCGTGTTGGCGGTGGCAAACAAGCGAAATGAAGGATGGGGCAACACCACCTGCTGCTGCTCCAGCAACACCAAGCGGCTCTGCGCCTCAAGCAAGCGCTGCAGCACGAACATCACATCGGGGCGTCCGGCATCGTACTCATCCAGCACCAGCGCAACTCCGTTGCGCAGTGCCCAAGGCAGCATGCCTTCCTGAAACTCGGTGATCTGTTTGCCATCGCGAATCACGATCGCATCACGACCCACCAGATCAATGCGCGCAATGTGACCATCAAGGTTGATACGCAGGCACGGCCAGTTCAGGCGCGCCGCAATCTGTTCGATGTGCGTGGACTTACCCGTGCCTTGCGGCCCGTGCACCAACACGCGCCGGTCATGCGCAAATCCTGCCAACAACGCTAACGTCAGTTCGGCGTCAAACACATAGTGAGGATCCAGCTCTGGCACCAGTGGGCCACGCTGCGCAAAGCCGGACACGGGCCATGGTGTGTCGATGCCAAACAGCGCCGGCACATCTACGGTGCTCAGCGGCAGTGCGTTACCCGCTGCAAACTCAGGCTGCGACATGGACCGCGCCGTCCAGCACCACGACAGGTACTGTCGGTAACGAGCGCCCGGCTGCAGGGCCTTCAATACACAGTCCGTCGCTGCAGCGAAACACGGCACAGTGGTGCACACACATCACATTGCCCGGACCTGCCATGAGAAAGCCAGAACCCGGTGAGTTCAGTGGCAGCACAAAATGCGGGCAGAGGTTGATATAGGCCTGCACCTGCTCACCTTGGCGCAGCAAGAGCAGGCCCGCAGCACGCAATGGCGGCGTTGGCTGCCACTCGACGCAGGCCCCGTCAGGTAAATCGGCCAACGGCAGCAACTTGGTCCCGGCCGGTGGCGGCACACGCACCACCCGCGTAGCCATGGCTTGCACAGGCGGTAGACCAGTGGAAGCGCTCATGCCGTCAACGCGGATAGTGTGGCGGGATGGCTGCGTCGTAGTTGATCCAGATGGACTTGGCTTCGGTGTAGTCGTGCATCGCTTCAAAACCCATCTCACGACCGTAGCCCGATGCACCGACACCACCGAACGGCGAGCCCGGATTGACGCGCTTGTAGCAATTGACCCAGACCATGCCGGCGCGCAGTGAGGCAGCAAAGCGATGCGCACGCTGCAAGTTGGAGGTCCACAAGCCGGCGCCCAAACCATAGGTGGTCGAGTTGGCTATCTGCTCGGCCTCCGCTTCATCCTTGAACGTAGTGACCGTCACGAAGGGACCAAACACCTCTTCCTGACACACACGGTCTTGCGGCGCGGCCCGCACGATAGTGGGCTGCACGAAAAAGCCCTTTGCCAAGGCAGGATCGGCAGGCGCCGCGCCACCGAGCAGCACTTGGCCGCCCTGTTCGCGTGCGATCGCGCAATACGACAACACGCTTTGTTGCTGACGCTGTGAGGTGAGCGGACCCATTTCGGTAGCTGGATCCAGCGGATCGCCCAAGCGGATCGACGCAGCAAGCTTCATGAAGCGGTCGAGGAACTCTTCGGCAATAGACTCTTGCAGCAACAGCCGTGAACCGGCGATGCAGGCCTGACCCTGATTGTGGAAGATGGCAAACGCACTGCCGTTGACCGCAGCAGCCAGATTGGCATCCTCGAACACCACGTTGGCGCCCTTGCCACCCAGCTCCAGCTGCACGCGCTTCAGGTTGCCAGCAGAGGCTTGCACGATGCGACGACCCGTTGCGGTCGAGCCCGTGAAGGCAATCTTGTGTACGTCGGGATGCTCGGCCAAGTGCTGGCCGGCCGTATTGCCATAACCAGGCACCACATTAACCACGCCGGCGGGTATTCCCACGGATTGGATCAGCTGGGCAATCTTAAGCGTGGTGAGCGGCGTGATCTCGGCCGGCTTGAGCACTACGGTGTTGCCTGCGGCCAGTGCCGGTCCGATCTTCCAACTGGTGAACATCAGCGGGAAGTTCCACGGCACCACCTGCCCGACTACGCCCAGCGGTGCGCGCTGCACATAGTTGAGAAAGCCGGCATCCACGGGGATGACGCTCCCCTGCACTTTGTCAGCCAAGCCTGCGAAATAGCGAAATGTGGCTGCGGTACGCGGCACATCCAAGCCACGCGTATCGCGAATCGGATGACCGGTATCACGCGCTTCAAGCACTGCCAGCTCGTCGGCGTTTGCTTCAATGGCATCGGCCAGCTTGCCCAGCAAGGCACCGCGCTGCGCTGCGGGCATGCGCGACCAACTGCTAAAGGCGCGCGTAGCAGCAGCGACTGCCAGATCAACGTCGGCCGCTTTGGCCTCGGCAACCTTGGCCAGCACGCTGCCATCAAACGGGTTGATGACATCCATCGTAGCGCCGTCCACGGCGTCCACGAATTTGCCGTCGATAAACAGACGTGTCTCGATAGTCACGCTCAAAACTCAACCGGCCAAGGCTTGAGCTGACCACTCTCGTACAGCTCAGGAAGATTGGGCGTTGCGTTCTCCCACACCAGCAGCATGGAGCGCTTGCGTGCAAAGCCCTGATGGCGGATGTCTGCAGGCATAGCTGCGACATCACCCGCCTTCATCAGCACCTTGGCGCGCGGCGACCCGGTGTGCTTGTCCTCGATTTCCCACTCAATCTGGTCGGACAACTGCACAAACCACTCGACGCGGTCATTGCCGTGTTTGATGGGCAGGATGTATTCCTCGGTGGTCGGGCAAGCCAAGCTGCGGCCGCATACCGAGGTCACCGAAGGGTTCCACGTCACGTCGGAACGCGACAGGAAGGCAAACAGGTTGAAGGCAGACACTTCGGCTTCAAAGCCGGGTTCGGCATAGACCTCTGGCGCATCCTGCGGCACATCGGCAAATGCGCGGTTGATCGGAAAGCCGTTGGCATCACTGCGCAGACTGGCATCACCGGGCAACCCAGGCATGCGATGGCAGGCCTCCCGTGCACGTTCAATGGCAGCGCGATTGTTACCGTTCTTCTTGCCATGCCAACCGTCGCCGGCTTCCTCTGGCGCTGCGAACGGATCGAAGCCTTCGTTGGTCCAGTCGTCCAGGATGGCCTTGAACGTCGCCATCATCAGACGCGAGTCAAAGTTCTCCATGTGATCGAGGCCACTATCGCGATAAGCCGGGTAGTAACTGCCCGCGTACATATCGACTGTGCCGTAATGATTGCGTGTGCCGATCACCGGATCGAAATTGACCCAGCCATAAAAGAAACCCCAAGCCACATCGCGCATCATGGCGCGCAGGAAGGCATCGGCAGACATGGAGTGGGACATCTGCTGGCCCTTGGCCATCCAGCTGACCCGCGCGAAGTATTCGTCGCGGCTGAAGCTAAATCCGCCCAGCGTGAAGCTGCGGTAACCGGTCTGGTTGCTGGGGGCACTGGCCTGCACTTCTATCGATTCTGCTGTGCTCATGGATGCTGATCCTCGGCTTTAAACTGTTGCGTTCGCGGTTGGGCTGGCGGTAGGCGCTGCGCTCACTTGAGGCAGATCTGGCCCCACTTGTGCACCGTGGCGGGGCCATCCATGGTCTGGATCAACATCACGCCCACGCTGTGTGCTGTGAAGCGGTAAGCCGCCCCCTCGGGCAGCAACACCTGATGGCCTCGACGCGCCACGACGCGACCCATGGGCGTACCGGCCGGCTGTGCAGCCAGCGGGATCGAGCCCTTGCTGTCGTCGGTGTAGGCGGCTGCCGGATCTGCCAGCTTGATGAAATGCACTTCGACTTCACCATCCATCACGATGGCGAACTCGTCATGCGGCGCCGCATACCAACCGGACTGGCCCTCGAGGCGCACCGCTTCGATGACGTAACCCAGGTTCACGGCCACGGCCACTTTTTCGTATGGCGCGGACTGGTTGGCTACCTCGAAAATATTCGAGAAAGCGTAGTACATGGGGTTGTCGGCAACGATCTCGATGCCGCCCTTCTCGTAATCCTGCAATGACCCGAATGTGGTCTGGAAGCTGTTCACGTCACGCCCCTGCTACATCAATGTCTGTTGGCACTCTGCCAGTATTACGCGCGATAGACCCGCATAGCGACATGCCGGGCGCCAAAGCGTCCGGCAGCCCCTCACACCAAGCCCACTGCGATCAGTCGAAATCGCCAGACCATTTCCAGCCGTCGGCAGGCCGCAGGATGGAATTGAGACGGATGCGATATTCGGTGGTGGATCGGCCCGGATTGCCGACCACCGTCACCTCATCGCCAACCTTAAGCGAGTCGCGCGAGGCGCCGCCGCGCGCCAAAGCGCCGGCTGCGGCCCACTCCACTGTCCACTGTTGAACCTGCTTGTCATCGCCGATGACTTCCATCTGCACCAGCGAGTGCGGATTGCGGAACATGAAGCGGGCAACCTTACCCTTGACGGTAATGGTGCGGTTGACGTCATAGGTGGCTGGAAATGAGTGATGAGCGCCGGCCGGCAAGGCCAGGCCCAGCACCAACAGTGCGGCCGGGATAGCGATCTTCAAGGCATTGCGCATAGCAGACTCCTGGGGATGCGGATTCACGGACTAGGTTTGAACAACATACTCTTCACGACGGCCATGTCGCGCTCGATGGTCTTGGTGCTGACGCCGAGCCGGACTGCGATGGCCCTATAGCTGAGCGTCTCGGCCATGTGCAGCATCAGCACGCTTTGATGACGCTCCGACAGCGACTGCATGACGTGATTGACGCGTTCGCGAGCCAACTGGTGGTCGAGTTGATCCTCGGGCAGCGGCTCGGGATGCACTAGCTCGAGCGTGCCGAACTCGATGTGAGCATCGGAAAAATGGCTCTTGCGACGACGCAGCGCATCTCGTGCCAAATTGGTGGCAATTTTGATGAAGAACGCTCGAGCATGGTGATCTGCTGCCCACAGGTCATCGACGCGCAGCAGCTTCAGACAGGCTTCTTGCAGCACGTCCTCCGCATCTTCGCGGCTGCGCAGCATACGCATCAGCCGTTGCAGCAACGTGCCGCGCAACTGCGCCACCAAGGCCACCACGCGACGCTCGCGCTCGGCCCGCTGACGCGCTTCGCCACCCCGACGCCAGGGCGCTGCGGCGACTCGTGACCGATAGACGGGCGCTACTGCCCCATCTGCTGGAATCAATTCCATTCCCAAGCCCCCGCTTGTGGACGCGCTCGCTTTAGCGAGCTTTTTATGGGCCTCTGAGGACCTTGCGTTTGATTGTAGCCAGCAAATAGTGTTTGATTATTTGCAATACACGAATACTCCATACGTCGCGCCAGAGGCGCGCAGCAGAGGTTTTCGCATGGACAGATTCCTGTGCATCCAGGCTTT
>CANFSB010000077.1 GCA_947449495.1 Pseudomonadota bacterium | reverse complement strand
GCACGACGCGACTGCAGATACTGGATCTCTTCGCTGTCTGCTGCGGGCTTTACGAAGTTGAACTTGGCGATGTCCTCTTCGCTCAGCGGCAGACGGAACACTTCCTGGAAGCGACGGATGGACTCTGCGTCCATCTTCTTCTGCTGGTGAGCCACCATCTGGCCTTCTGCGGCCTTGCCCAGACCATAGCCCTTGACGGTGTGCGCCAGAATGACAGTGGGCTGGCCCTTGTGCGCCACAGCTGCGGCATAGGCCGCATAGACCTTCTGCGCATCGTGGCCGCCACGGTTCAAACGCCAGATGTCGTCATCGGTCAGATGAGCGACCAGCGCCTTGAGTTCAGGATGCTTGCCGAAGAAATGTTCGCGCGTGTAGGCGCCACCCTTGGCTTTAAACGTCTGGAACTCACCGTCGACGGTGCTTTCCATGACACTGCGCAGCACGCCATTGGTGTCCTTGGCCAGCAGCGGATCCCAGCGGTTGCCCCACAGCACCTTGATGACATTCCAGCCGGCACCGAGGAATGCCGCCTCGAGCTCTTGAATGATCTTGCCGTTACCACGCACCGGGCCGTCGAGACGCTGCAGGTTGCAGTTGACGACGAACACCAAGTTGTCGAGGCCTTCGCGCACCGGCATGGTGAGCGCGCCCATCGACTCGGGTTCGTCCATCTCGCCATCGCCGCAAAACGCCCAGACCTTGCGATCGGACGGTGCGGTCAGGCCGCGGTTTTCCATGTAGCGCAAAAAGCGTGCCTGGTAGATGGCCATCATCGGCCCCAGACCCATGGACACCGTGGGGAACTGCCAGAAGTCCGGCATCAACCACGGGTGCGGATACGACGACAGACCACCGCCACCGACTTCCTGACGGAAGCGGCCCAGGTGCTCTTCGCCCAAACGACCTTCCAGGAAGGCGCGCGCATAGACGCCGGGCGAACTGTGGCCCTGCATGAAGACCATGTCGCCGGTGTGCTTGTCGGTAGGACCGCGCCAGAAGTGGTTAAAGCCCACTTCATACAGTGTGGCGGACGAGGCATAGCTGGCCAGGTGACCGCCGTATTCGGACGACACCTTGTTGGCCTGCGCGACCATGGCCACAGCGTTCCAGCGCATGTACGCCTCGAGGCGCTTTTCGATGGCACGGTCACCCGGATAAGACGGCTCTTGAGCCGTGGCAATCGTGTTGACGTAGGCCGTCTGAGGCTTGTACGGCAGATAGGCACCGGAGCGGCGCGCATGGTCGATGAGTCGCTCGAGCAGGAAGTGGGCACGGTCGGTTCCGCCGGCACGCAGCACAGAGTCAATAGACTCTAGCCATTCACGTGTTTCTTGCGGATCGGTATCGGAGGTATTGAGAGGGGCGGTCATGGGCGTGCCAGCAGGCTCCCTGTGAGAAAAAATCGAACAGCGACGCTATGCTAGGATGCAAAGAGTCGCTGCAATGGCGCGCGCGATGATCCGGCTTTCGACCAGCATGGTCAAGCAAGCGGGTCTCAGTGCCAGCCCCACAAACCATCTACGCTCGTGGCACCCATGATAAGCCTGTTGCCCCCCCACAGTGGCCCTCGTTTCCGGGCCCGTGAAACCGCACCCGCCGTCACAGATCTGAACAATCTGGATGCACTTCTGTTGCTGCTGCCAATCAGCGGCAAACCCGACGCCCGCCTGCCCGATGCAGCGCGCTGGAAGTCGTTGCATGCTCAACGTAAGCCAGACCATGGCGCAGTGCGCTTGAGCACCCTGGGCGTCGACGGCCATTGCGTTGCGGGCCTGGCCTATTGCCGTGACGATGCCAGTGCCTTTGAGGTGCTCGAGCTTGCTGGCAAGCTGATCAAACAGGCCTTGGCCCTGCGGCTCCGCGCAACGCGTATCGGCGTGCTGGCGCCGGGCGGCGGTGCGGCGCGCCGGCGGCTGTGGCAAGAGGCCCTGTGTGCCGCAGCCAGCGCGCAGGCGTTTGCCCTGCCCAGTGCCAAGAGCATCGACAAAGACGCCCCTGCCCCGGCGCAACTGGATCAGGTGCTGCTATTCCAAGCCGAAGCCACGCTCGATCTGCGCCGCTGTCAGGCAGCTGCCGATGCCGGCAACTTGGTACGCCACCTGACGGCCCTACCGCCCAATGTGCTGGACGTGGCCGGTTATCGGCGCGCACTGGGCACCTTGGCACGTCGCCATGGCTTGCGCTTACGTTGGCATGACGAAGCCAAGCTGCGTCGTCTGGGTGCCGGCGCGTTCCTGGCGGTCAGCCAAGGCAATGCCGCGCGTACTGCAGGCATCGCGCAGCTTAGCTGGCGACCACGCGGCCGTGCTAAGGGCACGCCAGATGTCACCTTGGTGGGCAAGGGCATTTTGTTTGACACCGGCGGCACCAATCTAAAGCCGCACCGCAGCATGCTCGACATGCACACCGATATGGCAGGCAGCGCCGTGGCAGTGGCCTCGCTAGTAGCGCTGGCCCAACTCAAAGCACCCGTCGCAGCCGATGCCTGGCTGGCTATCACCGAGAACAACATCGGCCCGCGTGCCTACCGGCCGCAAGACGTGGTGCGCGCGGCTAATGGCACCACCATTCAGGTCATTCACACCGATGCCGAAGGTCGTATGGTGCTGGCCGATACGCTGGCTCTGGCGGCTCGAGACAAACCGCGGCTCATCATCGATTACGCCACGCTCACCGGTGCCTGTGTGTATGCACTGACAGAACGCATGAGCGGCGTCTTCAGTAATCGCGAGGCACTGCTGCCAGTGCTCGGCGCCGCCGGCACGGCCAGCGGTGAACGCGTGTGGGGCTTCCCCTTGCCTGCAGACTTTGACAGCGACATCGACAGCACCATCGCCGATGTGGCGCAGTGCGCCGTCGATGGCAAGGGCGACCACATTCTGGCGGCGCGCTTTCTCAAGCGCTTTGTGCCCGATGCCACGCCGTGGGTACACGTCGATCTGTCATCGGCCACGCGACGCGGCGGCCTTGCGCACGTACCCACCGAAATCACCGGCTTTGGTGTGCGCTTCACTTTATCGCTGCTGCTGGATCACAAGGTGCAGGGATGACTACAGATACGCTGCGGCTGCGCCGCCCTGACGACTGGCATCTGCATCTGCGTGATGGTGCAGCACTGGCTGCAGTGTTGCCGCATACCGCACGGCAATTTGCCCGTGCCATCGTCATGCCCAACCTCAAGCCACCGGTGACCACGACGGCAGCAGCTGCGGCCTATCGCGATCGCATCCTGGCCGCGCGTCCTGCCGGCAGCAGCTTTATGCCGCTGATGACGCTGTACCTCACCGACAACACGGCGCCGGCAGAGATCGACACTGCCCGTAGCAGTGGCTTTGTGCACGGCTGCAAGCTGTATCCGGCCGGCGCCACCACTAACTCAGATTCGGGCGTTACCGACATCCGCAAGCTCGATGCGGTGCTCGAACGCATGGCAGCAGTAGGCATGCCGCTGCTGGTTCACGGCGAGGTCACCGACGCGAACGTCGATGTGTTCGACCGGGAAGCGCGCTTTATCGACGATATCTTGGCGCCGCTACATCAGCGGCTGCCGCAGCTTCGCATCGTGTTCGAGCACATCACCACGCGCGCTGCCGTGGCCTTCGTGCGCAGTGCCGGCCCGGGCGTGGCAGCCACGCTCACCCCGCAGCACATACTCATGAATCGCAACGATCTGTTCAGCGGTGGCATGCGCCCACACCACTGGTGCTTACCCGTACTCAAACGCGAGACAGACCGAGCAGCACTGCTGGAAGCGGCCACCAGCGGCAATTCAAGGTTTTTTCTCGGCACCGACAGCGCGCCACATGGCCGACTCACCAAAGAGGCTGCGTGCGGCTGTGCCGGCATTTATTCCGCGCATGCCGCCATCGAACTGTACGCCGAGGCCTTCGATGCTGCCGGCGCGCTGCACAACCTTGAAGCCTTCGCCTCGCTCAACGGTCCAGCGTTTTATGGCCTGCCGCCCAACGATGACACCATCACGCTGCAACGTCGCAATTGGGCTGTGCCTGCGCACTACCCATTTGCAGAGGGCGACACACTGGTGCCGCTGCGTGCCGGTGGCACCATCGCTTGGACGCAGCTGTGAGCCCACCGTCCATGGACGGCTACCCCGACTTCACCGCCAAGCGCTTTCGCGGTTTTTTGCCGGTGGTCATCGACGTAGAAACTGGTGGCTTCATTTCAGCAACGGATGGCCTGCTCGAGATTGCAGCCGTCATCATTGAGGTCAGTTCCGACGGGCGTGTCAGCCGGGGTGCCACCCACGCCTTCAACGTGCAGCCCTTCGAAGGCTCACGACTCGACCCGGTCTCGTTGGCTGTCACGGGTATCGACCCTTACAGTCCGCTGCGCCTGGCACTGCCCGAACTCGATGCACTGCAAGGCCTGTTTCGTGAAGTACGCGCCGCCATCCGCAGTCACGGCTGCAAGCGTGCGGTGCTAGTCGGACACAACGCAGCTTTCGATTTAGGGTTTTTGAACGCGGCCGTGGCGCGCACCGGCATCAAGCGCAACCCGTTTCATCCGTTCTCGTGTTTCGACACGGCAACGCTGGCAGGCGTCGCGCTGGGTCAAACCGTACTGGCGCGCGCGACTCAGGTGCTGGGTATAGATTGGAACCAACGCGATGCTCACTCGGCTGCCTATGATGCAGAGCGCACCGCCGATGTGTTCTGCCGCATCTGCAACGACATGCATGGCAGTTTTTTGCGCGCTGAAGAACGTTCGCGCCAGTTAGGCTGGAACGAAGGTCCCGGTGCAGGGCTGGAACCGGGCGACGGCGACTAAATCGCTCGCCCGGCTCTCTCACCTCAGTTTGAGGCTGTCGTGGCCTCGTCGATAAGCTGCTTGAGCTCACCGTTTTGATACATCTGCATAGCGATGTCACAGCCACCGACCAACTCGCCGTTGACGTATAGCTGCGGATAGGTCGGCCAGTTCGAGTAACGCTTGAGTGCGTCACGCAGCTCCAGGTCCTCGAAGATGTTTACAGCGTGAAACGGCTTGCCCACTGCACGCAATGCAGCAACAGTCTGGGCAGAAAAGCCGCACTGCGGAAAGTCAGGCGTGCCCTTCATGAACAACACCACCGGCTGTGTGGTGAGCTGGCTCTTGATGCGATCGATGACGTCCATGGAATGCCTCGTCTGGGCCGCAGCGGAATAGCTGCAGTCTATTCGTTGAATTATGGGGGCTAGCGGTCTATTCTTCAAATCGCCTTTAACAGGCAGATTCAAGTCAAAACAGTAGCTTACGGAGACATCATGAATCCTCTCAACACCGTCAAGGGTGCGATCTCGGCAGGCGTCGTCCTCGCCATCCTAGTGACGCTGATCGTCGGTCATGCCGTGGGCGGCGCTTACAACGTGCTGGGCCTGGCGCGCTGGCTGCACATCGTGGCAGGCGTGATGTGGATCGGCCTGCTTTATTACTTCAATGTCGTGCAGATGCCCGGCCTTGCCGCAGCCAATGCTGACAAGGGCGGCCCCGGTGGCGCCGGTATCAACAAGTACATCGCGCCGCGTGCGCTGCTGTGGTTCCGCTGGGCTGCGTTGGCTACTTGGCTGACCGGCGCCTGGTACTTGGGCGGCAACTTCGTCAACGCCTTCACGCTGGGCGGCTTCGGTGCCGACCGTTATGGCTTGGTGATCGGTATCGGCGCTTGGCTGGGCACCATCATGCTGTTCAACGTTTGGGCGGTGATCTGGCCCAACCAAAAGAAAGTATTGGGTATCGTCGAAGCCACCGATGAAGAAAAGGCCACGGCCCGTCGCGTTGCCATGCTGGCTTCGCGCACCAACTTCATGCTGTCGATTCCGATGCTGCTGTGCATGGGCAGCGCCAGCCACGGTCTACCCTTCTAAAGCAGCCCTGCGGGCCCGCATGAACACGCTGCCGCCAGACATTGCGGCGCAGATTGCGCGGGCCCTTGCCGAGGACGTGGGCGGCGGTGATGTCACTGCCGCCCTGATCCCCGTAACCACCCACGCCACCGCCACATTACTCAGCCGTGAAGCGGCTGTGCTGTGTGGTACCGCATGGGTCGACGAGACCTTCCGACAGCTCGATCCGTCCGTGCAGATCCACTGGCACGCGCAGGACGGCGACTTGGTTGCTGCAGATACTGTGTTGTGCGAACTATCGGGCCCGGCGCGCGCGCTGCTGACCGGTGAACGGACCGCACTCAACTTTCTACAAACACTTTCCGGCACCGCAACAATCACCCGGCGGTATGTCGATGCTGTCGCAGGTACGGGCTGTCGCATCCTAGATACGCGCAAGACCCTACCCGGTCTACGCCTGGCTCAAAAATACGCAGTACGCTGCGGCGGCGGTCACAACCACCGCTTGGGTCTATACGACATGGTTCTGCTCAAAGAGAACCACATCATGGCCGCAGGCTCCGTGGCAGCGGCACTGGCGGCCGCGCGCGCCAGTGCACCAGGCGTACCCATTGAGATTGAAGTCGAAACACTCGAAGAACTGCGCGCAGCGCTGGCCGCCGGCCCTGACATCATCATGCTCGATGAGTTTAACGATGCCTTAATGCGCGAGGCCGTTGCGCTGGTACATGCCACGACACATCGACCAAAACTGGAAGCATCCGGCGGTGTGGATCTGGACAGCCTGCGACGCATTGCCTCGACCGGTGTCGACTACATCTCGATCGGATCACTAACCAAGCATGTGCGCGCGCTGGACCTGTCGCTGCGCTTCAAACTGCTGCCGTCAAATTAAATCTTGGCGATTGACGCGGCTGGGCTGCGCCACCCCATAGCCCTGCGCATAGTCGACACCCATGTCGCGCAGCGCGTTGATGATCTCCGCGTTCTCGGCATATTCGGCAATAACCTTCTTGCCGGTCAGATGCCCGATTTCATTGATCGAACGCACCATCTCACGGTCGATGGGATCACTGAGGATGCCGCGCACAAAGCTGCCATCTATCTTGAGGTAATCAACCGGGAAGCTCTTGAGGTACCCGAACGACGACATACCCGTACCAAAATCATCCAGTGAGAACTGACAGCCGAGTTGCTTGAGTGCGCGGATGAATCGGTTGGCCTGCGAAAAGCTGGCAATGGCCGACGTCTCAGTAATCTCAAAACAGATGCGCTTTGCATCAAGGCCACTACGCTCCAGATGCTCGATGACGAACGGCAAAAATTTGGTATCTGCCAAGCTCTGACCCGACAGGTTGATGGCCACCACGCCCAGCGCATCACGCTCATCGTGATCTGACACTAACCAACGGAACACGTTCTCGACCACCCAGCGGTCGATGTTGGGCGTCAGGCCATAGCGGTCGGCCGCAGCCATGAAAGTATCCGGCGACACCATGCGGCCCGCCTCATCACGCAGGCGCAGCAACATTTCATAGTGGCGACCGTGCTCTTCCTGCTGCAACGCCATGATGGGCATGCGATACAACTCGAAGCGCGACTCCTCAATTGCAGAATTGATGCGCGTTGCCCACTGCATCTCGCGGCGCCGGCGCATCAGCTCAATGTCATTTTCGGCAAAGCTGTGTACGCGGTTGCGACCTTGCTCTTTGGCCGCCGCACAGGCGTTGTCGGCATCACTGATGACAGCCGCCACATCCTCATTTTCGGCCGTGATCGGCACCACGCCAACGCTGGCCGTAATGCGAAAGCTGCGCTCGTCGTAATTGAACCGGTAATCGCGCAGCGACTCGCGCAGCACTTCTGCATTACGCATGGCTTCATCCAGCGACGTGCCCTCCAGCAGCACACCGAACTCATCGCCACCGAGTCGTGCCAGCGTGTCACGCCAGCGCACCTTGTTCTTGAACAAAGCGCCAACCTGGGCCAGCAGAATGTCGCCGGCGGCGTGGCCACAGCTGTCATTGATGATCTTGAACTGGTCCAAATCAATAAAGCATAGGGCGTAGTGATCTTCGCCGGCGCGAGCCGAGTGCAGCGCCCGCTCGAGTCGCAACTCAAATTCGCTGCGATTAACCAAGCCAGTAACAGCATCGTGACTGGCGTTATGAGTGAGTTTTCGATTGAGCTCACGGCTCTCGCTGACGTCCCGGAACACCAGCACCGCGCCAGTCACCAAGCCCAGGCCATCCCGAATGGGCGATGCGCTGGTCTGTATATGCAGTTCTTTACCGTCGGTACGAATCATCAGCACCGGTTGGGTCGAACGGCCGCCGCGCACACGGCGGATCGCAGCCACCAACGGGTTTTCCAGCGGCTCGCAGGTTTGGTCGTGATACACCTTGAAAAGGTCTTCGACATGCTTCCCAACGGAGTCGTCCAGCGACCAACCCGTCAGCTGCTGCGCTACCGGATTGATGTAATCAATTATCGCGTCAGCAGAGGTGGTGATCACGCCGTCGCCAATAGCCTGTAGCGTAATCTGCGCGGCTTCTTTCTCACGAAACAGGGCCTCTTCGTACAAGCGGCGCTCTGTGATGTCGACCTCAACACCGAGCAAACGCACGGTGCGACCGCTTGCATCCATATGCGCTTTGCCACGACTGCTGACCCAACGCCACTCGCCGCTGGCGTGAAGCAGTCGATGCACACTCTCGAAAATCTTGGTGCGGCCGCCGATGTACTCACGCATGAGCAACTGCACCTGCGGCATGTCGTCCGGATGAACCAGGTCCTGCCATTCGGGCAGCGTGGCGCCCGGTTGGTCATAGCCCATCATCGCCTTCCATCGCGGCGAAAACTCGGTGTAGTTGCCGGTCATGTAGAAGTCCCACAGTGCATCGTTGCCGGCGGCCTCAATCAACGCACCGCGCTCACTGTCGAACACACCGCTATTGCGAGTTTGAATGCGCTCCAAACCGCTGGAAATGCTGCTGCCGAGCAGCTTGAGCAATAGCTGTAGATTCACATCCCAACCACCCAGCGGCAGACTCTGAGCCAAGCCCAACAGGCCTGCAGTCTCGCCATCGGGCATCTTGAAAGCCACCAGCAACACAGAGCCCACCTGCAGGGCCTGCAGACGACGCGCGTCAGCCTTATGATCGGTGCGCGGATTGACCGTGTCACCGATCTCACTCAAACGCAGGTGATCACAGCGGCTGGCAATCCACGGCAACTGGCTCAACGCCACGTTGCGCAACGAGTCAAATCGGCAGGGGCTCAGTTCCTGACGGGCACTGCGCACCGTCTCGATATGGGTGCCCTCG
>CANFSB010000076.1 GCA_947449495.1 Pseudomonadota bacterium | reverse complement strand
GGGCCAGAACCTGCTGGTCGCGTTCATGCCTTGGAACGGCTACAACTTCGAGGACTCGATCCTCATCTCCGAGCGTGTGGTAGAGGAAGATCGCTTCACTACCATTCACATCGAAGAGCTCACTTGTGTCGCTCGCGACACCAAGCTGGGCAGCGAGGAAATCACCGCCGACATTCCCAACGTGGGTGATGCGGCGCTGGGCAAGCTCGACGAAGCCGGCATCGCCTTCATCGGTGCCGAAGTGCGCGCAGGCGACATTCTGGTCGGCAAGGTCACGCCCAAGGGCGAGACCCAGCTGACCCCGGAAGAGAAGCTGCTGCGTGCCATCTTCGGTGAGAAGGCCTCCGACGTTAAAGACACTTCGCTGCGCGTGCCTCCGGGCATGGACGGCACCGTGATCGACGTGCGCGTGTTCACGCGTGATGGCGTCGAGAAGGATGCCCGCGCGCTGCAAATCGAACGTGCTGAGGTTGAGCGGGTCCGCAAGGACTTCCAGGACCAGCAGCGTATCCTCGAAGAGGATCTGTTTGATCGCGTGCGCGACATGCTCATCGGCAAGGTTGCTGCTGGCGGCCCCAAGAAGCTCAAGAGCGGTACCGCCATTACGGTGGCCTACCTCGATGACCTGACCCGCGAAGAGTGGTTCAGCATCCGTCTTGAGGACGAGGAAGCCAACTCGCAGCTCGAAGCCTCTTCGCAGCGCGTACTGGATCAGCGCAAGGACTTCGAGAAGCGTCTCGAGGGCAAGCGTATCAAGATCACCGCTGGCGACGATCTGGCGCCTGGCGTGCTCAAGATGGTCAAGGTCTATCTGGCCGTGAAGCGTCGCATACAGCCTGGCGACAAGATGGCCGGCCGTCACGGCAACAAGGGCGTCATCTCGCGCATCACGCCCATCGAAGACATGCCTTACCTTGAGGACGGCACGCCGGTCGATGTCGTGCTGAACCCGCTGGGCGTGCCTTCGCGTATGAACGTGGGTCAGGTGCTCGAGACCCATCTGGGTTGGGCTGCCAAGGGCCTGGGTCTGCAGATCGGCCGTATGCTTGAGGCGCAAGCCGCAACCATCGAGCTGCGCGGCTTCATGCAGCAGATCTATAACGGTACCGGTGGTCAGAGCGAGGATCTGGATTCGCTCAGCGACGCCGAGGTGCTCGAGTTGGCTTCCAACCTCAAGCACGGCGTGCCGATTGCAACGCCGGTGTTCGACGGTGCCAGCGAGGCGCAGATCAAGCATCTGTTGACCTTGGCGCAGTTGCCCACCAGCGGTCAGACGTCTTTGTTTGATGGACGCACCGGCGAGCGATTCGATCGCCAGGTGACCGTGGGTTACATGTACATGCTCAAGCTCAACCACTTGGTTGATGACAAGATGCATGCCCGCTCCACAGGCCCCTACAGCTTGGTCACTCAGCAGCCGCTGGGCGGCAAGGCGCAGTTCGGTGGTCAGCGCTTCGGCGAGATGGAGGTCTGGGCACTCGAGGCGTATGGCGCCGCCTACACCCTGCAGGAAATGCTGACGGTGAAGTCGGATGACACCCAGGGCCGCACGCTGATGTACAAGGCCATTGTCGACGGCAATCACGAGATGAAGGCCGGCATGCCGGAATCCTTCAACGTACTCGTGAAGGAAATCCGCTCGCTTGGCATCAACATCGAACTCGAACAGGATTGATCAGGAGTCGATGACCCCATGAAAGAACTTCTCAAGCTCTTCAAGCAGACCGGTCCTTCCGAGAACTTCGACTCGATCAAAATCAGCCTGGCCTCGCCAGACCTGATCCGATCGTGGTCGTTCGGCGAGGTCAAGAAACCCGAGACCATCAACTACCGCACGTTCAAGCCGGAACGTGACGGCCTGTTCTGCGCCAAAATCTTCGGTCCTGTGAAGGACTACGAGTGCCTGTGCGGTAAGTACAAGCGCCTCAAGCACCGCGGCGTTGTCTGCGAGAAGTGCGGCGTTGAGGTCACTCAAGCCAAGGTGCGCCGCGAGCGCATGGGCCACATCGAGTTGGCCAGCCCGACTGCACACATCTGGTTCCTCAAGTCACTGCCGTCGCGCATCGGCCTGATGCTGGACATGACGCTGCGTGAGATCGAGCGCGTGCTTTATTTCGAGGCCTTCGTGGTCATCGATCCGGGCATGACTGACATGCAGCGCGGCCAGTTGCTCACCGACGAGCAGTATCTGGATGCCATCGAGCAGCACGGTGATGACTTCGATGCCCGCATGGGTGCCGAGGCCATCAACGAGCTGCTGCAGAGCATCGACCTGCCTGCCGAGCTGATCAAAGTTCGCGAGGAAATGGGCAGCACGTCTTCCGAGACCAAGCTCAAGCGTCTCTCCAAGCGCCTCAAGCTGCTCGAGGCCTTCATCGATTCGGGCAACAAGCCCGAGTGGATGGTGCTGACGGTTCTGCCGGTTCTGCCGCCTGACCTGCGCCCGCTGGTGCCGTTGGACGGTGGTCGCTTTGCGACTTCAGATCTGAACGATCTGTATCGCCGCGTCATCAACCGCAACAACCGCCTGCGCCGCCTGCTTGAGCTCAGCGCCCCCGACATCATCGTGCGCAACGAAAAGCGCATGCTGCAAGAGTCGGTCGATGCGCTGCTCGATAACGGCCGTCGCGGCCGCGCCATCACCGGCAGCAACAAGCGCCCGCTGAAGTCGCTGGCCGACATGATCAAGGGCAAGCAGGGTCGCTTCCGTCAGAACTTGCTGGGCAAGCGCGTCGACTACTCGGGCCGTTCGGTCATCGTGGTCGGCCCGACGCTGCGCCTGCATCAGTGCGGTCTGCCTAAGAAGATGGCGCTTGAGCTGTTCAAGCCGTTCATCTTCCAGAAGCTGCAGATCCGTGACTCCGCTACCACCATCAAGGCCGCCAAGCGGCTGGTGGAGCGCGAGGGTCCCGAGGTCTGGGACATCCTCGAGGAAGTGATCCGCGAACATCCGGTGCTGCTCAACCGCGCACCGACGTTGCACCGTCTGGGCATTCAGGCCTTCGAGCCGGTGCTGGTTGAGGGCAAGGCGATCCAGCTGCATCCGCTGGTCTGCACGGCCTTCAATGCCGACTTTGACGGTGACCAGATGGCGGTCCACGTGCCGCTGTCCATCGAGGCGCAGCTCGAGGCCCGCGCCCTGATGATGTCGTCCAACAACATCCTGTCGCCCGCTAACGGCGACCCGATCATCGTGCCGTCGCAGGACGTGGTGCTGGGTCTGTACTTCCTCACCCGCGAGCGCTACGGCGTGCCGGGCGAGGGCATGGTGTTCGGAGACGTTGCCGAGGTGCATCGCGCCTACGAGAGCCGGACTGCCGATCTGCAGGCCAAGGTGCGCGTGCGCATCCAGGAATACCCGCTGATCGACGGCAAGCCGTCCATCAAGCCGGTGACCCGTCACGTACAGACCAGTGTGGGCCGTGCGTTGCTGTCGGAGATCCTGCCGCGTGGCATGTCCTTCGACCTGATCAACCAGGACATGACCAAGAAGGCCATCTCCGGCACGATCAACATCTGCTATCGCTTGCTGGGTCTGAAAGAGACCGTGGTCTTCGCCGACAAGCTGATGTACACCGGCTTCAAGTACGCGACCCGTGCCGGCATGTCGTTCGGTATCGATGACATCATCATCCCCGAGCAAAAGACGCGCTTGGTCGATGCCGCTCACCGTGAAGTGAAAGAGATCCAGGACCAATACTCCTCGGGTCTGGTCACCAACGGCGAGCGCTACAACAAGGTCGTCGACATCTGGTCCCGCGCTAACGACCAAGTCGCCAAGGCGATGATGGAAAAGCTCGGTACCGAGGAGGCGACGGACCTGCGCGGCCAGAAGCAGCGTCAGAAGTCGTTCAACTCGATCTTCATGATGGCCGACTCCGGCGCCCGCGGTTCTGCCGCTCAGATCCGTCAGCTGGCGGGTATGCGCGGCCTGATGGCCAAGCCCGATGGCTCCATCATCGAAACCCCCATCACGGCGAACTTCCGTGAAGGCCTCAACGTTCTGCAGTACTTCATCTCGACCCACGGCGCTCGTAAGGGCCTGGCCGATACCGCGCTCAAGACCGCCAACTCCGGTTACCTGACCCGTCGCTTGGTCGACGTGGCGCAGGACCTGGTGGTCACAGAGATCGATTGCGGCACTGCAGAAGGCCTGTACATGGCGCCTCTGGTTGAGGGTGGTGACGTGGTCGAAGGCCTCGGCGAGCGTGTGCTCGGTCGTGTGCTGGCCGCTGACGCCATCAAGCCGGGTACCGCAGAGGTATTGCTGCCGCGCGGCACGCTCATCGACGAGGATCTGGTTCGCTTGCTCGAGAGCGAGAGTGTCGACCAGGTCAGCGTCCGCAGCCCCATCACCTGCTCCACGCGCTACGGCGTGTGCGCCAGCTGCTATGGCCGCGATCTGGCCCGTGGCCGCTTGATCAACATCGGCGAGGCGGTGGGTGTCATCGCTGCCCAGTCGATCGGCGAGCCGGGCACCCAGCTGACGATGCGTACCTTCCACATCGGTGGTGCTGCGTCGCGAGCTGCTGCCGCCAGCAGTGTCGAGATTCGCAATCCGGGCACGCTGCGCTTCCACAACATCAAGACCGTACAGCACGAGAAGGGCCATCTGGTGGCCGTGTCGCGTTCCGGCGAGCTGGGTGTGGTGGACGTCTTCGGTCGCGAGCGCGAGCGCTACAAGATCCCCTACGGCGCCGTGATCAACTCCAAGGAACACGACAAGGTCGTGGGCGGTCAGGTCGTGGCGACCTGGGACCCGCACACCCACCCCGTGGTTACCGAGGTGGCAGGCTTCCTGCGCTTCCAGGACTTCGTGGACGGTCTTACCGTTACCAACCAGACCGACGATGTCACGGGTCTCACCAGCACTGTGGTGCAGGACTCCAAGACCCGCGGTGGCAAGGAACTCAAGCCGACCATCAAGCTGGTCAATGCCAAGGGCAAGGAAGTGCTCTTTGCCAATACCGAGATCCCGGCGGTCTACACCCTGCCTGCCGGCGCTCTGGTCAGCCTGACCGACGGCGTGAAGGTATCGGTGGGTGACGTTATCGCCCGCATCCCGCAGGAGTCGTCAAAGACCCGCGACATCACCGGCGGTTTGCCGCGTGTCGCCGATCTGTTCGAGGCCCGCAAGCCCAAGGAACAGGCGATTCTGGCCGAGCGTTCGGGTACCGTCAGCTTCGGCAAGGAGACCAAGGGCAAGCGCCGTCTGGTCATCACGCCGGAAGAGGGCGAGAAGTACGAGGAGCTGATTCCCAAGTGGCGCCAGCTCAATGTGTTCGAAGGCGAGCAGGTGGCGCGTGGTGAGTTTATCGCCGACGGCGAGCCCAACCCGCACGACATCCTGCGCCTGCGTGGCATCGAAGAGCTTGCCAACTACCTGGTTCGCGAGATCCAGGAGGTCTACCGCCTGCAGGGCGTGAAGATCAACGACAAGCACATCGAGGTGATCATTCGCCAGATGCTGCGCAAGACCGAAGTGCTGACCGTCGGCGAAACCGCGCTGCTGCGCGGTGAGCAGCTGGACCGCGCCCGGGCCTTGGCTATCAATGATCGCGCCCGCAAGGACAACAAGCAGGCTGCCAGCCTGCAGCCGGTCCTGCTGGGCATCACCAAGGCGTCGCTGGCCACCGAGTCGTTCATCTCGGCGGCCTCGTTCCAGGAGACCACCCGCGTCCTCACAGAGGCAGCGGTCCGGGGTCTCAAGGACGATCTGCGTGGCCTTAAGGAAAATGTCATCGTCGGCCGGCTCATCCCGGCGGGTACTGGCTTTGCCGCCCATGAGGGGCGTCGTCAAAACCGCACCCAAAGCGACGTGCCGCACCGCAGTTTCATGGATGTCGGCGGCGGTCTGCCCGACAGCGATGAGACCACGGTAGGCGAGGAAGAAAGCGCCCCGGGTTAACCCCTGGGGCACATGTTGCTTCGCTGCACCGATTGACAGGCCGCAGGGCGCTTCCTAGAATCGCCGGCCTTCCTCGGCCCTCCCTAACCCGGAGGGTTCACAGCAGCGAGTAGCGAATTGGACGGCCCGCACCTAAGACGTGCGGGCCGATCTGTCTGCGAAACGGATATTTCTCGGAGATTGCATGGCAACTACAAGTCAGCTGATCCGCGCACCGCGCCGGACTCGTGCTGAAAAGACGAAGGTCCCCGCACTCGGCGCAGCGCCGCAGAAGCGGGGCGTGTGCACGCGCGTGTACACCACGACCCCCAAAAAGCCCAACTCGGCGTTGCGTAAGGTGTGCCGTGTGCGCCTCGTCAACGGCTTCGAGGTCACCAGCTATATCGGTGGCGAGGGTCACAACCTTCAAGAGCACTCCGTGGTGCTCATCCGTGGTGGCCGCGTCAAGGATCTTCCTGGCGTTCGCTATCACACCGTCCGTGGCTCGCTCGACTGCTCCGGCGTCAACGATCGCCGCCAGAGCCGTTCGAAGTACGGCGCCAAGCGCCCGAAGAAATAACTAGGAGTAGCGACCATGTCGCGTAGAACAGCCGCCCCCACACGCATCATCCTGCCGGACCCGAAGTTCAACAGCGAGATGCTCGCCAAGTTCATGAACGTCGTGATGCATGACGGTAAGAAGTCCGCTGCCGAGGGCATCCTTTACGGTGCACTCGAGCGCATCGCCGAAAAGACCGGCAAGCTGGGCGGTGATTCGCTCGCCGTGCTGTCGCAGGCGCTTGATAACGTCAAGCCTGCTGTCGAGGTGAAGTCGCGTCGCGTCGGTGGTGCCACCTATCAGGTGCCCGTTGAAGTGCGTCCCAGCCGTCGTCAGACTCTGGCCATGCGCTGGGTCATCGAGGCGGCCCGTGGTCGCACCGAGAAGTCGATGGCTTATCGCATTGCGCACGAGCTGATGGACGCTGCAGAGAACCGTGGTGGTGCCGTGCGCAAGCGTGAAGACACGCACCGCATGGCAGAGGCCAACAAGGCCTTCGCCCACTACCGCTGGTAAGTGCTGGCCCGCAGCCAGCACACCCACGACAGTGGCCCGCGTCACGCCTCTCGAGCACTACCGTAACATCGGCATCTCGGCGCACATCGACGCCGGGAAGACGACGACGACGGAGCGCATCCTGTTCTACACAGGCGTGTCGCACAAAATCGGCGAAGTCCATGACGGAGCGGCCGTCATGGACTACATGGAACAGGAACAGGAGCGGGGGATAACCATCACCTCCGCCGCTACGACCTGCTTCTGGAAGGGGATGGACAGTTCCTACCCCGAGCACCGCATCAATGTCATCGATACGCCCGGACACGTCGACTTCACCATCGAAGTCGAGCGTTCGTTGCGTGTGCTCGACAGCGCCGTAGCGCTGTTCTGTGCGGTGGCTGGTGTGCAGCCGCAGTCCGAGACCGTCTGGCGGCAGATGAACCGCTACGCGGTGCCACGCATCGCGTTCGTCAACAAGATGGATCGTGCTGGCGCCAACTTCCAGCGCTGCGTTGACCAGATCCGCGAGCGCTTGCGCGCCAACCCCGTGCCCATCCAGCTGCCCATTGGCGCAGAGGACGAGTTCGAGGGCGTGATCGATTTGATCCGCATGAAAGCGATCTATTGGGATATGCCCACCCAGGGCATGAAATTCGAATATCGCAATATTCCTGAGGCGCTGCGCGAAGAAGCCGAGGCTGCGCGCGCCACCATGATCGAAGCGGCAGCCGAAGGCGACGAGGCACTGCTCGATAGTTACCTTGAACACGGCACGCTCGACGATACGGCCATCCGTCGCGGTCTGCGCATTCGTGCGCTGCGCAACGAAATCGTGTTGTGCATGTGTGGCACGGCGTTCAAGAACAAGGGCGTCCAGGCGCTGCTCGATGCCATCATCGATTACATGCCGTCGCCGATCGAGATGCCCGATACACCGGGAATCGATGCCGACGGCGGGGTCATCAGTCGCAAAGCCGCAGATGACCAACCGTTCTCGGCGCTTGCTTTCAAGATCCTCAACGATCCGTTTGTCGGCAGCCTCACGTTCTTCCGCGTCTACTCGGGCACCATGGCGCAGGGCGACATGATCTATGTGCCCACCAAAGACAAAAAAGAACGCATCGGTCGGTTGCTGCAGATGCATGCCAACGATCGCACCGACATCAAAGAAGTGCGCGCCGGGGACATCGCGGCCGCTGTTGGCCTCAAAGATGTGACTACTGGTGACACCCTGTGTGACTTGGAGCACCCGATCACCCTCGAAAAGATGGTGTTTCCTGTGCCCGTCATCTCGGTGGCCGTCGAGCCGCGTACCAACGTCGACCAGGAAAAAATGGGCATGGCCCTGCAGCGCCTGGCCAAGGAAGACCCTTCGTTCCGCGTCACCACCGACCCGGAATCCGGGCAGACGTTGATCGCCGGCATGGGTGAGTTGCACCTTGAGATCATCGTTGATCGTATGAAGCGCGAGTTCAAGGTTAACGCCAATGTGGGTAAGCCACAGGTTGCCTACCGTGAAACCATCCGCGACAAGATCAACTCTGAAGGCAAGTTCGTTCGCCAATCCGGTGGTCGCGGCCAGTACGGCCATGTGTGGCTCAAGATTGAGCCCAACGAACAGGGCAAAGGCTACGAGTTCATCAACGGTATCGTTGGTGGTAGCGTGCCCAAAGAATTCATACCAGCCATCGACAAAGGTGTCCGTGAGGCTGCCGAGACTGGTGTCATCGCCGGCTATCCGGTGGTCGACGTTAAGGTCACGTTGTTCGACGGTTCGTACCACGACGTCGATTCCAACGAGATGGCCTTTAAGATTGCGGCCTCGATGGGCTTCAAAGACGGCTTTCGCCAAGCGCGACCTGTGCTGCTTGAGCCGATCATGAAAGTCGAGGTTGTGACTCCTGAAGAATATTCAGGCGATGTCATCGGTGATCTCAACCGCCGTCGCGGGCAGATCACCTCGATGGACGACGCCCCCGGTGGTAAGTCGGTGAACGCCGATGTGCCACTGTCCGAGATGTTCGGGTACTCCACTACCGTGCGCTCACAGAGCCAGGGGCGTGCCACGTTCACTATGGAATTCGCGCGTTACGCCGAAGTTCCTTCGCATATTTCTGACAGCATCATCAAATTCTAAAACCGCCACTCAGCCCGGAGCCAAAACAGTGTCCAAAGAGAAATTCGAGCGCAGCAAGCCGCACGTGAACGTGGGGACTATTGGTCACGTTGACCATGGTAAGACGACGCTGACGGCGGCGCTGACCAAGGTGATGGCCGAGATGCACGGTGGTGCGTTTATGGCGTATGACCAGAT
>CANFSB010000075.1 GCA_947449495.1 Pseudomonadota bacterium | reverse complement strand
GAAGAGTGTGAGGCAAGTGTGGAGACGCTCAACGTTTGCGTCCACATTCGTTCCACAGGGTATGTTCTAGGCTGTGTTGGCTGATTCAAGACTGGAGCGCGATGGTGGCCGGATACAAAACAGCGGGTGTGGACTCTGGGGATTTGGCGCAATGAACCGCTATGCCTCGTGGTTGCTGGCTGTCTTGATGCTGTGCGCCAGTGGGCCGGCGGCGGCGCACTTGATGGTGGCGCAGAAAGGCACTTTGAACCTGCAAGGTGATAGCGGGTTTCTGGTGCTGTCTTTGCCTGTCTCGGCGTTTGCAGACACCAGCGAGCCGCATGTTGTGCAACAGGTGCAGCAGGGCGTGCTGCTGCGCGATGCGCAAGGGTCGCGGCCCTTGCAAGGTGTGTTGGTCTCGCCCAGTCCCGATGACGACACGCCGGGGTCGCCTGTGCATCAGTTGGTGATCTTGGGGCGCTTTGCCTTGGCTGGGCCTGTGCCACAGGGCGTGGAGTCGCTGCAGCTGTCACTGAATTTGTATGGCACCGGCAAAGAGGAGCAGCGTACTGAACTCACCGTGATCAGTGCCCAGCAGCGTAGCCTGCTGATATTGGATGCCCAGCACGCCACACAGCGGCTGTTCCCGTCACGCTGGCAGGTGTTTATTGATGCGATTGAGCTGGGTGTGCGGCACATCTTGAGCGGGCCGGACCACCTGTTGTTTCTGGCAGTGGTGCTGTTCGGCACCGTGGGTTGGCGGCAGATGTTAGGCGTGCTCACCACGTTTACGGTGGGGCATGCCATTACTTTGATAGTGGGCAGCATGGGTTGGCTGGTGTTGCCTGACGTGCTGGTCGAATCGGCTATTGCGCTCACCATTGTGGTGATGGCCGCACTGGAATGGTGGATGCGACGCCGTGGCCGTGTGTTGGGGCTGCAGTCGCGGCTGTTGCTGGTGCTCGGGTGCGCGTTGATCCACGGACTGGGTTTTGCGGCTGTCGTGCGAGAACTAGGTCTTGCGGGCCCGCGATTGTGGCCGACCGTGGCCGGCTTTAATGTCGGTATCGAGGCAGGACAGGTGCTGGTAGCGCTGCCGGTGATGGCAGCGCTGCTGTGGTGGCGCAGGCGTAGCGCTATAGCGTGATGGCGGTAATCAACAAAGTGCCAGTCAGCAGCACAACGGCTAGCAGCCCATAACACAGCAGTATGGCCGCCATCTTGGCCATAGTGCGGCGACGGCTCTGGCCGTAATAGCGGCGCATCGAGGCATACAGGTACCAAAGGCCATAGATTAAAAAGCTGCCACTGGCCAGACCACCCGCATAGGGTACTAGGCCAAACAGCGCATTTAGGATAAGGGCGCTGAACACGAAGGCGTGGTTGTGTACCAGCAGCAGCACGTGTTCGACGTAATACCGGCGCGGGTGCCAGTACAGCAGCGACATGCATAATGCGATCAGCGGCAGCAGCACAAACAACATGCGAGGCAGGTTGTGCTGCAGTGCTGTACCGATGCGGCGGCCACCGTTGTTGACGATGTCATTGCAGGCAGGCTTTAGTCGCTCGGCAAAGGTCTTGAGCCATGGAGCTGGCGCTGCATCGCCGTCTTTCAGGTCAAAGTTCACACACTCGTCGGTCTGTAGAGCGTCGTTGTGTACGGCGGTTGCCACGTCGGCGTTGAACTGTGCAACGTTCCCGCTGGGCAACAGCGGCACCAGCGCAAACAGCACCAGGCTGATGATCAGATATAACCGGATCGGTGGCAGATAGCGTTCGCGCCGGCCGATAAAGAAATCGAGAGTGAGTTGGCCGGGCTTGGCCAGCAGTGTCCAGATCGTGCGCCAGAAGCGCGAATCTGCGTGGCTGAGGCCCTCGAACAGTTCGATACTGAAATGCCGCAGCGAATGCGGATGCGGGTCGTGCCGCTGTCCGCAGTCGTGGCAGAAGCGGCCCGCCAGGGGCGAGCCGCAGTTCTGACAGCAGGCTGAAGGAGTTGCCTCCTGCGCCTGCACATTGGCCACTGGTGCCGTCAGATGGGGTAGTGACGGTGGTGGGTGGCGATGCTGATCCAGCGCAGGTCGGTGAACTCGGCCACACCGGCCGCGCCACCGAAGCGGCCCACGCCGCTGGCCTTGGTGCCGCCGAAGGGCATCTGCGCTTCGTCCTGCACCGTGGCGCTGTTGATGTGGCAGATACCCGAATCGATACGACGGGCCACATCCAAAGCGCTGTTGATGTTCTGGCTGAACACCGCAGCCGACAGACCATATTCGCTGTCGTTAGCCAACTCGACCGCATGGTCTGCATCACGTGCATGCAGCACGCCGACCACCGGACCGAACGACTCTTCGCCATAAATGCGCATGGCCTTGGTCACACCGTCGATGACGGTGGGATCGAAGAACGCGCCGCCGGTGCCCGTGCCGCCGGTGGCGATTTTGGCGCCCTTGGCCGTGGCATCGGCAATGAGTGCCTTGACGTGGTCGACGGTCTTGGCATCGACGCAGGCACCGATGGGGAACTGACCCTTGGTCGGATCGCCGACCTTGAGCGACTGCACCTTGGTGACAAAGCGCTTGAGGAACTCGGACACAATCGCCTCTTCGACGATGATGCGCTCGGTCGACATGCAGATCTGGCCCTGGTGCATGAAGGCACCAAAGGCAGCAGCGGCGACGGCTTCATCCAGATCGGCATCCTTGAGGATGACCAGCGGGGCCTTGCCGCCCAGTTCGAGCAGGCAGGGCTTGAGGTGCTTGCCCGACAGCTCACCGACGATGCGACCCACGCGGCTGGAGCCGGTGAAGTTGACGCGGCGCACGGCGGTGTTGGCGATCAGCGCTTCGACTACAGCCGGCGCATCCGCAGCGGCATGGGTGATGAAGTTGACGGTGCCGGCCGGGAAACCTGCCTCGACAAAGGCGTCGACGATCAGGCGGTGCACGCCCGGTGACAGCTCAGAGGCCTTCATGACCACGGTGTTGCCGCAGGCCAGAGGCATCGCGATCGAGCGTACGCCCAGAATCACCGGCGCATTCCATGGCGCCATGCCCACGCACACGCCGGTGGCCACGCGCAGACCCAGCGCCAACGTGTCGCTGTGACCCGAGGGGATGGTCTCGCCGATGACCTGGGTGGCCATGGCAGCCGCTTCTTCGATGATGGTGGCGGCAAAGCCGGTGTTGAAGTGGCCCCAGCCACCGATGGCACCGGTCTCTTCGACGCACAGTCGCGAGAACTCACCGCTCTTTGCGCGCAGCTTGGCCGCAGCGGCATTGAGCAGAGCGCGGCGCTCGAGCGGGCTCTTGGCCGACCAGGCGGGGAACGCAGCCTGTGCGGCGGCGATGGCTGCGTCGACATCTGCCACGCCAGCGGCGGCGGCAGTGGAGACGACTTCTCCGGTGATGGGGCTCTTGCGTTCGAAGGTGGCGCCGCTCTTGGCGTCGACATCCTGACCGTTGATCAGCAGCTTGATTTGATTCATTGCGGTGCTTCCGGCTTTTTGGTTGACGAAATCTGCGCGCGCCGGTCTGTGGCCAGCGCTGCGGTGCCGCGAGGATAGCATCACCAGCATGGGTCGTTGTAAACGCAAGAAGCGCCGATTATGGGAACATTGAGCCATGCAAACGGATCCTGTCAGCGCCACCTCTGAAGACCTGCGGCCGTGGTGGCTTATCGTGGTGGCCAAGCTGCCGATGTGGCTGTGGTACGGGTTCACCGCGATGCTGGTGTTCATAGTGCTGCGGGTCCTGCGTTATCGCGTGTCCACGGTGCGAGCGCAGTTGAGCAGCTGTTTTACCGATCGCACGCCGGCGCAGATCAATCAGCTGGTTGCGGCGCATTACTATCAGGTGGGGCAGGTGGTGGCTGAGGCCTTTAAGGCTGCGGACATGACGCCCGAACAGTTTTCGGCTCGTGTGGCGGTGCGCAATGCACATATCCCGCAGCAGCTGCTGGCACAGGGCAGGCCGATCATTCTGGTGGCGGCACATCAGGCCAACTGGGAGTGGATCCTGCACGCGTTGGCGCTGCACCTAGGGCATCCGCTGGATGTGGGCTATAAGCCGATCAAGTCGCCCTGGGCGCAAAACATGATGTATGCGATACGCACACGCTTTGGTGCGCATCTGGTGCCGGCCAAGGAACTGCTGGCCGACATGCTCAAACGACGCAATATCGTGCGCGGAATTGCCATGTTGGGTGACCAGGAACCGCTGCATGACAGCCAGAAGCACTGGACAACTTTTCTGGGTCGCGAGACAGCGTTTTACATGGGTGCTGAGCAGATGGTGCGTGCCACCCGCTATGCCGGCTTGTTTGTTGCGATGCGGCGCTTGCGTCGTGGCTATTACGAGATCGACTTTGCGCTGCTGTGTGGCGATGGCGAACGACTGGATGCAGGCGTGTTTACCGAACGCTATGCGCGGCTGGTCGAAACAGAGATATTGGCGGCGCCGCAGGATTGGACCTGGGGACACCGCCGCTGGAAGCTGCGCAAAGGGCTGTATTAAAGCCCCTGCGCGCTGATCCTACTTGAGCTTGGAGGCCAGATGCGTGGCCAGCTCACCCACGGTTGGATGGTCAAACAGCTCGGTGATGTCGAGCGTGCCGGGGTAATCACGATCGATCTGCTCGTGTATCTCGATCAGCTTGAGTGAGCTGGCGCCGATCTCGAACAGGTTGTCCTCGCGTGTGATGGTGCGACCCACCAGCACGCTGTTGCAGATGCGCAGCAGCTGGGCTTCAAGGCCTTCGCTGCCGCCGGCTGCACCGACGGAGGCACTGCGCGTAGCGCGCAGCTGTGCCAGCTGGGCCAAGGCCGCAGCAAACTCGCCTTCGGCATATTGCGACTCGAGCAGATGGCGCTGAATTTTGCCGCTGGTGGTCTTTGGAATGCGATTGACTGGCACCACATCGGCCACTTCAAGGCCGGTGTGTTCGTTGATGAGGCGTGTGGCTTCGGTGGCCACCTGCAGGAATTCTGCCAAGTCACCCCGGTGCAGCATGAACACCACCAGCTGGTCGGTTTCGGCGCCAGGCGGTCGCGCACCGGCCACCACCACCTTGCCCAACTCCATGCCTGGCGCGCGCTGCGCAATAGCCTCTAGGTCGTGCGGGTAGTAGTTCTGGCCGTTGACGAACAGGATCTCTTTGTAGCGGCCGGTGATATAGGTCTCGCCGTCGAGCACCAGACCCAGATCACCCGTGCGCAGCCATCCATCAGCGGTGAAAGTCTCGGCATTGACCTCTGGGGCGTTGAAATAGCCGCCGGTGACATTGCCGCCGCGAATATGAATGTGACCGATATGGCCGTCCGCCAGCGGCGTGTCGTCGTCTGCTGCGATGCGCAGCTCACACAGCGGGATGGCCTTGCCCACGCTCACCAGACCCAGCGCATCGCGGCTGGCGCGTTGCAGTACTTCGGCGCGCGTGCCCACAGCCAGCTTATGGCGGTTGAGTTGCACGGCACGATAGGCGCGACCCACAGGCGGGAAGCTGACTGCCAGCGAGGCCTCGGCCAAGCCATACACAGGGAACATGGCATTGCGGTCGAGTGATTGACTGGACAGGCGCGCCAGAAACTCTTCGCACAACTCGACAGAGATGGGCTCTGCACCGTTAAAGATGAGACGCACTGTCGACAGGTCGAGGTTGCCCGGCGAACGTTCGCCCAGCACCTTGAGATAGTGGCGATAGCCGAAGTTCGGTGAGCACAGGATGGTGGCGCGTACCTGCGAGGCGATGGACAGCCACAACAGCGGACGGCGCACGAACAGCTCGGTGGGCATCAGGTGCGCATGCACGCGATTGGCGAACATCACCAGATGAAAGCCGATGAGCCCCATGTCGTGCGTCAGCGGCATCCACGACAGGCTGGTGTCGTTTTCATTGAAGCCAGCGGCCTGAGTGGACCCGTCGATGTTGGCGATGAGGTTGGCGTGCGTCAGCACGACACCCTTGGGCTCACTGGTTGAGCCCGATGAAAACTGAATGAAGGCGATGTCTTCGGGCTTGGCATCATAGGCCTGTGCCTTGATGCTGATGTCGGGCACTTCATCGGCGCACAGGCTGCGCGCGCGCAACGCGGCAAAAGTGCTTTGGTCTTCGGCATTGCCGTTGGCGGCCGAGAAGGCATCCAGCCGGTCGACCATGCGACGGTCGGTATACAGATAGGGGCTGCCCAGCTTGCGTGCGATGCGCAGCAGCTTGTGGCGATGCTCGTCGCTGATACCGATGGCCACCGGCACCGGCACGATACCGCCCAGCACCGCGGCCCAGAAGGCATCGACGAACTGCTCGTTGCTGTTTAGCAGCAGAATGATCTTGTCGCCCGGCTTGGCACCTAACTGCTGCAGGTGATGCAACAGGCCCAGCGCGCGATCATTGAGTTGCGCAAAGCTCAGTTGGCGGGAATCGTTCTCGCCGTTGTGGAAAGTGATGCTGCGCGGCGCATCGCGGTTCTGCGCCATCAATTGCGTGAGTGTACGGGCTTGCATGGTGTACTCAGACACGCGGCTCAAGCCGCATGAAAATAGGTTGCTGCGTGCGCAGATTGATGAGGGCTTCGAAAGTCACCGGCGATGGATCGACACGGTGCAGCCGGTAACGCCGTGCTGCCTTAGACAGATGCACCAGCCCTTCGTAGATGGACAGTGTCTCGCCGATACAGTGGTGAGCACCGGCAGAGAAAGGCAGATAAACCAGCTTGCGATGTTCGCTCTCGCCTTCAAAGCGTTCAGGCTTGAAGGCTTCGGCGTCGTCCCAGTACTGCGGATGACGATGGACAAAATAGGGGCTGATGAAGACGTCGGTATTGGCCGGTACTTCATAGCCGCCCAGCACATCCGCTTCTATGGTGCGGCGCGAGATGACCCACACTGGCGGGTACAGGCGCAGTGCTTCACGCAGCACATTGTGAGCATAGTGCAGGGTTTCTACATGCTGCAGCGAGGGTTCGGGCAGGTCTTCGAGTGCGTCGATCTCCGCATGCAGCTTGGCTTCCACCTCGGGGTGGTTGGCCAGCAGGAACCAGGTCCAGTTGAGCATGCTGGCGGTGGTCTCGTGACCGGCGATCAGCAGCGTGGTGATCTCATCGACAGTCTCGCGATCGGTCATGCCTTCGCCGGTGTCCTTGTCGCGCGCCTGCAGCAGCATCGACAGATAGTCGGGATCGGTGCCAGTGGGCTCGCAGCCACTGGCGCGCCGTCGCGCTACGTAGCGCGTGATGAGGTTGGTGAGTTTGCGGAAGCGGTAAGCAAAACGGATATCGCGATCGCCGTCTTCGGTGAGCCAGGAGAACGGGTTCTCGCCGCTCTCGGCAGTCATGTCGTCGAGATCAGTGCCAAAGATCATGCGCAGGATGATCTCCAGCGTCATTGCGCTCATGTCTTGGGTGATGTTGACCGGTTCGCCGCGCGCGGCTTTTTCGTCCCAGCGGGCCAGACAACTGGTGTTGGCACGTGTGATGATGCCTGACAGCTGCGTGAGCACACGGCGATGGAAGGAGGGCTGCATCATGTGGCGCTGGCGCTTCCAGAACGCTCCCTCGCTCACTATGATGCCGTTGCCCAAAAGCATCTTGATGCGGTCAAAACCCACACCCTTGGAATAGTTGCGATGGTTCGAGATCAGGATGCGTCGCACGTCGTCGGGGTGGTTGAACACCCAGGTGTGCGAGTGCCTGCCCGGTGCATACACGCGGTAGGCATCGCCCAGCTGCGCATAGATGGCACGCATGCGATCCAGCGAGTCGGGCGTAGAGCCCACATCAAACTGCTGGTCGGATTCCGGCGGCAACGCCGTAGGGTTGGGCGCGCTCATATGCGAACGGGTTGCATCATTGGCGCCATTTTAACTCAAGCGTCGCGTCGCGGCAGGGCCGTGTACCGTGGCTGAGCCGCTGACTCCGTCGGACGAGCCGCCTCGGCGCCAGCTCACCTGGAAACGCCGCTTGGTGTACCGTTTGCTGCAGCCGCTGGCGCTGACCGTGCTGCGCTTCTGGTGGGGCACCTGCCGCATCGTGCATGTGGAGGGTGAGCAGCACCTGCGCACTGCCTTAGCCGCGGCGCCCTCGCTATTGCCCTGCTACTGGCATCAGCACGAGCTGTTCTGCTCGCGTTATCTGCTGGGGCAGCAGGCCCATGGCCTAAAACTGGGCTTTCTCATCAGCCCGTCGGTTGACGGGGAGTTGCCTGCAATGATTGCGCGGCAACTCGGTGCGCAGGTTATTCGCGGCTCCTCGACGCGTACCGGAGCACGGGCACTGCGTGACTACTACAACCTGCTGGTTCGCGATCAGGTATCGCCGGTTATCACGCCCGATGGGCCGCGCGGGCCGCGCTTCAAGTTCAAGCCCGGTGCGCTGCTACTGGCACAGATTGCCGGCAGGCCGCTTCTGCCAATGGCCTATGCGGCCTCGCGGGCCTGGCTCATCAGCTGGGACAAGTTCGTACTGCCTTGGCCCTTTGCCCGCATCGTGATTGCCATCGGTCCGCCGGTGTCGGTGCCGCGCGCATTACCTGCGGGCACCACGCTGGAGTCCTTGCAGGCAGACATGGAGTCGCAGTTGCACCAGTTGGCGCAAGTGGCCCGCAAACAGCTGCAGATCCATACATGAGCCGTTTTGACCTGGCAGTGCTGGGGCCGCAGTTCCGTCGCTTTCTCAAGGTGGGCTTTGGGGTCACCGCGCTGGACTATCTGGTGATGATTACTGCCGTGCAGTGGCTGGGCTTAGGCTCGGTGCTGGCCTCGGGTCTGGGCTTTACGGTGGGCTCGCTGGCCAATTACCTGTTCAACCGTTACTACACTTTTCGCAGTAGCACGCCGCATGGCACCGCGATGCTGCGTTTTCTGTTGGTGATCGGCAGTGGGTTGGGCATCACCTTGCTGCTGATGCATTGGTTTACCGCGCGCTGGGCGCTGCCATATCTGCTGGCACGCGTGCTTACCACCGGTTTGGTGCTGTTTTGGCACTTTGCCGGCAATGCGTTTTGGTCCTTTGCCCATCCCCGCAAGCCTTCCTGAGCGTAAGTGCCGGCCCTACGATGTGAAAGGACCTGCAAAAGTGTGAGTCAGGCACGGCTGGTTTTAGCCTATATGACTGAAACTCTTAAAGTGTTTCCTTAAGACGTAGACGCTGCACTCAATGTCGCAAGCCTTGCCCGAATTTGCCCACACCGACGTGCTGGCGCCAGGTTTCTGGACGCAGCTAGTCAGTCGTTCGGCTCCGGGTATCGATGCCACCTGCACCAAGATTGCAGTGGATCTATTGGGCATGCGTGTGGACACGCAGGATCAGGTCATCTCTGCGGCTCTGGCTGACCTGCGTGATGCCACCAATGTCGATGCCGCGTTTTTGCTACTGCTCAATCGCGAGGGCACCCATATCGAGACGGTGCGCAGTGCCCGTCAGGAACTGAGCCCCTGCCGATTTGACTCGTTGCGCAACGTGGCGTTGAGCCAGTTGCCGTGGATTGCCAGCCGCTGTGATCACCTGCGTTTGAGTGAGATCGGTGACACGG
>CANFSB010000074.1 GCA_947449495.1 Pseudomonadota bacterium | reverse complement strand
TTGACGATGTCGGTAACCATCGCGCGCGGCGTCACGGCATCGGTCTCCAGCACATCGGCCGACAGCTCAAACTCGCGCACTTCATAAAAGGCCGAGGCCTGAAGGCGCAGTTCTTTGCTGACGAACTGGAAGGGCATGAACGTATCGGGTGGTGTGCACAGACCCAGCACGATGACGGTGCCGCGAACTTTGCAGTATTCGATGGCCTTTTGAATGAGGCCTGGCTTACCCACGGCCTCATACACCACATCGGGCGGACCACCCAAGGCTTCGTTGACGGCTTCGGGTGAGGCATTGGCCGGATCGATGAAGTGCGTGGCACCCATGCGCAGCGCCAACTCGGCACGACGATTGGAACCAGCGGTAACAGCGATGCGGCTGGCGCCCATACGGCGCGACCAATACGCAGCAGCCAAGCCGATGGGGCCAGCGCCGATGATCAGTACGCGCGCACCCACGGGTGCATTGGCCAGTGCCACACCGTGCAGGCTGACCGCCAGCGGCTCAACCAGTGCGCCATCTTCAAGGGCAACCGTCTTGGGCAACAGCGTGAGCTGGTGCTGCTCGGCCAGCGAGTACTGGCCATAACCACCGCCGTCGATGCGCATCTTGGAGCACCAGGCCGGCACACCACTTAAGCATGTGGCGCACTTGCCGCAGCCATGCACCGGGAACACGGCCACGTGGTCGCCGATCTTGACGCGGTCGACGCCCTTGCCCAGCGCCGCCACACGACCGGAATACTCGTGACCCAGCACTGCGCCGGCCGGTACGCCAAAGATAGGATCCTCGGTCAGGTGCAGATCGCTGCCGCAGATGCCGCAGCGGCACACCTCAACCACGACTTCATTTTCACCCGGGGTCGGGTCTGCAATGGTCTCGACGACCAGCGGCGAACCCAGCTTTTTGAAGACAGCAGCTTTCATGATCCGTTCACTCCCCCGAGGCGGTTACTATCTACCGTGACTATGCCACAGCGCCTGAGGAGGCTCCCATGATGAAGCTCTATTACTTGGCGGGCGCCTGCTCGCTGGCCTCGCACATCTGCCTTATTGAGGCGGGCATTCCCCATCAGGCCATTGCCGTGGATCGCCAGAAGCGCACCGCCGACGGCGGCAACTTTCTCGACATCACCCCCAAGGGCTATGTCCCGGCGCTGGTGCTCGACGACGGTCAGGTGCTGACCGAATCGGGCGCTTTACTGCCCTACATCGGCACACTCAATCCGATCGCCAAACTGATCCCGCAGCCGGGCACACTGGCGCATTTTCGCGTGACCGAGTGGTGCGCCTACATCAACTCTGAAGTGCATAAGAACCACGGGCCGCTGTTCCGGCCGGGCAGCACCGACGAGCAGAAGACTGCGGCGCGTGAAGCCGTGCTGCAACGCTATGCCTTCATCGAGAACGCGATGGGCGATCACCCCTTCATCACCGGCGGTGATTTCACCGTCGCCGACGCCTATCTGTATGTGACGCTCAGCTGGGCGGCTCGCGTGGCCATCGATGTGTCGGGTCTGCCGCGCATCAGCGCGTTTTTCCAGCGCTGCGCCGCCCGGCCGTCGGTCATCGCCGCCCGCGCCGACGAGGGCTTGCCGGCCTGATTCAGGCCGCGAACCCCTGCAGAGGCCCTTGGCTGTGACACAGCCGTGACACTTTGCGGTGTCACGGCGGCTAGCCTCTCGAGCCATGGCCCTCTCCGATCTTATTGTCGTCAACCACCGCAAAGCCGCCAAAGCCGATGCCTTGGCACCGGCCGGGCTGGACGGCTGCGTGGTGCGCACCTGCCTGCGCGAAGTGCAGGTCACGACGCGTGCGCAAATCAATGGCGCTGCAGCCCACCTGCCGCATACCGATGCCAATGGCGCCAGCACCGAGCTGTATCAGGGTGCCGAGGCCTATAGCTTTCTGCTGCGCTTGGCCACTGGTTTAGAGAGCGAGATCGTCGGTGAGACCGAGATCTTTGGTCAGATCAAACAAGCCTGGCGCGACTTCGAGACACAAGACGACGCGCGACCGTTGCGGCCGTGGATGCAGCGACTGCTGCAAGAGACCAAAGAGATCCGCAGTGAATATGTGGTGGGGCTGGGCAGCGCCACCTATGGCTCGCTGACCCGTCGCTTGTTGGGCGGCCGGCCTGAAGGCATCACGCTGTTGTTGGGGGCGGGCCAACTGGCCGCGACCATCCTGCCGTATCTGGATGGAACAGATCTGCGCATCCATAACCGCAATCCGGCGCGCGCGTTTGCCATGCTGGCTGAGGCGCGCCAGCGCCATGGTGGCAGTGTCACCGTGCTCGATCCGGGCCTAGAGGCAGAGCTGGCAGCCTGGCGTGAGGCCCGCGATGTCATCATCTGCGTGCCGGCCGATACCGAGCGTGATGTTGCACGCGCCCAAGCTTGGCGCGACCACGCTGCCGCACGCGGCGGTCGCCTGCTGCATCTGGGCGTACGCGGCAGCGAAGGCACTGCGTTTAATGGCCTGCCCAATGTCGCAACACTGGATGAAATGTTCAGCCTGCGTGACTCACAAGCAGATCAGCGCACTGCATTGCTCAATCGCGCTCGCAAAGCCTGCCTCGACAAAGCACAGTTGGCACGTTTGGACGATGCCGATGGCTCGCGCAGCGGCAGTTCCCATCACGGCTGGGAAGATCTGGCCGTATTTCAGGCACAGGTTGCCTGGTAATCGTTGAGCTCTACGGGTTACAGCACAGGAAGATTGTCCATGTCCGACAAGCAGACACTGCGACTTGGCACGCGCCGCTCCGCTCTGGCTTGGGTACAGAGCAGCCAAGTTGCCGCCGCGTTGCGCGCCGCGCATCCCGGTCTGGAAATCGAGATGGTGGGCATCGAAACCCGCGGTGATCGCATCATTGACGTGCCGCTAAGTGGCATTGAAGGCAAAGAGTTCTTTACTGCCGAGATCGACGCCGCATTGCTTGAAGGCCGCGTAGACCTGACCGTGCATTCGCTCAAGGACCTGAGCTTGGAGCGCCCGGCACCGCTGCTGCTAGGCGCGATACCGCGTCGCGCCAACCCGCGTGATATCGCCATCTTTGCCCCTGATGCCCTGCAACGGCTGAAGGACGGTCATGGCCTGCGTATCGGCACAGCCTCACCACGCCGCCAGCAGTTGCTGCCGTCCTTCTTCAAGCGTGCGTTGCCCTATGGCGAGCACAACACTATCTCCCTGGAGCCGCTGCGCGGCAATGTCGATGGCCGCCTGCGCCGCCTGCGCGAACCGCGGGGCAGTGAACGGTATCTGGATGGCATCGTGTTGGCACTGGCCGGACTGACACGACTGTTTGCCGACACAGCCACCGAGCGCCAAGGTCAGGCTTTGCTCACCGGCTTGCTGCAAGACCTGCCGCTGATGGTATTGCCGCTGAGTGATTGCCCAGCGGCACCGGGCCAAGGCGCGCTGGCCATCGAATGTCGTGCTGGCGATGAACGCACGCGCAAAGTACTGGCCGCCCTCGAACATGCACCAACGCGTGCGGCGATCGGCGCAGAGCGTGCCGTGCTGGCACAACACGGCGGTGGCTGTCATCAGCGCTTTGGTGCCACGCAATTGTTGGTGCCGGGCGCAGGCGCGGTGTTGTTGATCGGAGGTATCGCCTCTGATGGCAATGACATCACCGGCCGACGCTGGACACCGGAAGCGCCCTTGCCACCACCACCTTCGGGTCTGCACGCTTGGGATGGCTCACAGGCAGCAGATGCGCCGGCGCTCAAGCCGCTGCTCGACACCGCAGGTCTTGCTCCGCATCTCAACGATCGATCTGCCGTGTTCGTTGCCCACTCGCGCGCGTTGCCAGCCGATGCGGGCACGCTGCTGGCAGGCAAGCGCGTGTGGACCTCGGGCAGTGCCAGCTGGTTCCGTTTGGCCGCGCAGGGCGTATGGGTGGAAGGCTGTGCCGAAGGTCTGGGCGCTGTGGTTGCCGCAGGCTTGATTACCGAGCCGGTACTGCGTCTGCCCGCACCGCGTGACTGGGCCGTGCTGACGCATGCCGGTGCCGAAGCCGGTTGGCGCGAAGGGGACTGGGCCGGCAGCGCCGTCACCGCCACCTATGCCACCACCGACGCTGCACTACCCGACACCACTGCTTTGGCCAACGCCACGCATGTGTGGTGGAGCAGTGTGTCGCAGTTTGAAGCCGGCCGTGCACAGGCCCGCGCGGACGCGCACCATGCCTGCGGACCGGGCAAAACAGCTGAACACCTGCGTCGTGCCGGCATCACACAACTGACGCCCTTCCCTTCAGTCGAGGAGTGGCAACAATGGCTGGCAAAGGCGCGCTGACCGTACAACCAGCCCGGCAGTCGCGAATCATCGCGATTCTGGCCGGCATCTGGCTGGCCATCATTCTGGCGCTGGGCTTCTGGTGGGTATCGGTGGTGATGCGCCAGGCGCGGCGTATCGCTGAACTGCGCTTGGCCACCGGCCAGACCGAAGCACAGGCGTTTGCCGAGGTGCAGATCACCGAACGCATGTTGATGTGGGAGTCCGGCACTTTCCTGATGCTGTTTGTCACGCTGTCGGCGGCGCTGTTCTGGTTCTACTGGCGCGACCTGCTGCGCGCCCGTGGCACACAGGCCTTCTTTGCAGCGCTGACGCATGAACTGCGCACGCCGCTGACCAGCGTACGTCTGCAAACAGAAGCCATCGCCGAAGGTGAGCCCACCCCAGAACTGATCGAACGACTGCTGGCCGACACGCATCGGCTGGAATCGCAAATCGACAAGACACTGGAGCTGGCGCGTCTGGAAGGCGGCGGCAAACTGGCTGACCAAGCCATACGCTTGGATCCGTGGCTCAATCGCGTGATCGGCTCGATCGTCTCATCGCAGGGCGAACCGGTGGACTTGGATGTGGTGGTCGAAGGTGAGTTGCCAGCGATCAGCGGTGACACCTCGGCTCTGCAGATGATCCTGCGCAATTTGGTAGAGAACTCGCTGCGTCATGGCGATGTGACCGTGCCGCGAGTAGAGGTGCTGGCACGGCGCAGTCGCGGCGGCGGTGTCGAGCTGCGCTATCGCGACAATGGTCGTGGCAGCAGCGAAGACCCCGCCAAGCTCGGCGAACTGTTCCAGCGTGGTGGCAAGTCCACTGGCGCAGGCGTAGGCCTGTACTTGATCCGTGTACTGATGGATCGCATGGGTGGCAGCGTGACGTTTGCGCATGCTGAGCAAGGTGGCTTCGAAGCACGCCTGCACTTTCAGTCCAGCGCTGCGTGAGCTGATGGAGCCGGTGCCCTTGCTGATGGTCGAAGACGACCCCAACGTTGCCAGTACTTTGGCGCAGCGTTTGGGCAGCAATGGCTTTACCGTCACGCATGCTGCCAGCGTGGCTGCGGCGCGCCGCGCCTTGGGCGAACAACGTTTTGATCTGGCCCTGCTGGATATCGGCCTACCTGATGGCAGTGGTCTGGACGTGGCCCGTTCGGTGCGCGAGCAAAGCCCTGCCACCGCAATGGTGTTTCTGACCGCGCATGGCGAACCCGAACAGCGCATCGAAGGCTTGGAACTGGGCGCAGATGACTACATCACCAAGCCGTTTGTCTTTCGCGAACTGCTACTGCGGCTGCAGAACGTGTTGGGCCGTGCCAGCGCCTTGCGCCAAGCTGCGGCGGCTCAAAGCGGTAGCCTGCGTATCGGCCGCGCCAACGTGGATTTCGGACAGTTTCGTGCCACGGTCGACGGCCAACAGCACTCACTGACACACAAAGAATGCAGCGTGCTGCGTCTGCTGCACGAGCGCATCGGCACAGCTGTCACGCGCGATGAGATCCTTGATCGCGCGTGGTCCGCAGACGAGTTTCCCACTTCACGTACCGTCGACAACTTCATCCTGCGGCTGCGCCGCTTGATCGAAATCGATCCCGCCAACCCCAGTACCCTCCGCAGCATCCGCGGAGTGGGCTATCTGCTTGAGGCCACCCATGACTGAGACAGCGCTGACCGCCGCCCTCGCCCGCCGCAACACTGACCGCCCTCCTGTCTGGTTCATGCGCCAAGCAGGGCGCTACCACTCGCATTACCAAGGGCTCAAGCGCCAGGTTGATTTCATCACGCTGTGCAAAGACCCCAAATGGGCCACCGAGACGGCGATGGGTCCGGTGCATGACTTCAACTTCGATGCGGCAATTCTGTTTTCTGATCTGCTGTTCCCGCTGGAAGTGATGGGCATGGGTCTGCGGTATGACCCGGGCCCCAAGCTGGACTTCCATTTGAAGACTGAAGCGGATCTGGCTCGTCTCAAAGGCGGCGCAGAGTTGGCGCAGGGTCTGCAGTTTCAGGCTGAAGCGGTCACGATGACGCGCAAGCGTCTGCGCGCCGACAAGGGTCTGATCGGCTTTGTTGGCGGCCCGTTCACGCTGTATGTGTATGCCGCTGCCGGCTCACACGAGAATGCTGCTGCGGCACTGCCGGGCATCGCCAATGGTCTGTATGCCGGCTTTAACGCCAAGTTGCTGGACCTGCTGGCCGAGAACATGGCACTGCAGGCCCGTGCCGGTGCCGAAGTGATTGCGCTGTTTGATACCGCCGCCGGCGAGATCGACGTGGACACCTATCGCACGCATGTCGTGCCGGTGCTGGCTGATCTGCTGACGCGTTTTCGTAAGCTCGATCCGCATACACCTGTTACCTATTACTCGCGCGGCACCGGCCCTGAGTATTGGGACACGCTGATCGGTCTGCCCTTTCAGTGCTTGGGCATCGACTGGCGCCAGGATCTGGTTGAAGTGCTGCAACGCTACGGCGATCGCTGGGCCATCCAAGGCAATGTGGACCCGGATTGGCTGCTGCTGCCGGCTGCAGAGCTGGAACAAAAACTGCGCGCCTTCTTTGCACGCATCAAAGCATTGCCACCCGAGCAACTGCGCGGCTGGATCTGCGGTCTGGGCCATGGCGTGTTGCAAACCACTCCCGAAGACAACGTGCGGCTGTACCTGCGGCTGCAGCGGGAGATCTTTGGATGACAGTGATGGATGAGGCGGCCCTGCTGCGCAAATACAACGTGCAGGGGCCGCGCTACACCAGCTATCCAGCGGTGCCGTTTTGGGAGACAGCGCCCACTGCAACGCAGTGGCTGGAACACGTGTCATCAGCCATAGACGCCAACGCTGCGCACAGCGGCGCCTCTATGTATGTGCATGTGCCGTTCTGCCGTTCACTGTGCACCTACTGCGGCTGCAACATGCGCGTCACGCGCAGCAGCGCGCCCGTCATGCCCTACGTGCACTCGGTACTGCGCGAATATGCGCTGTATCTGCAGGGCTTAGGTCGGGACAGCTTAAAACTGGGCGAGCTGCATCTGGGCGGCGGGACTCCCACATTTCTTGATCCTGCGGAACTCGATGCACTGATCAGCGGCCTGCTCGATAAAGCCACGCTGGCACCGGGCGCATCGCTGTCGATCGAAGTTGATCCGCGCGTCACCACACGCGAACAATTACAAGTACTGGCGCGCCATGGCTTTGATCGTATCAGCCTGGGTGTGCAGGACTTTGATCCGCGCGTGCAAGACATCGTCAATCGCGTACAAAGCGAGGCGCAGGTGCGCGAGGTCACCGAGACCGCGCGCGAACTGGGCTTTCGCAGCGTCAACTACGATCTGATCTACGGCCTGCCACTGCAGACTCTGGGCAGCATTGCCGAGACCATGGATGCGGTAGCGCGACTGCGGCCGGACCGCATCGCGTTTTATGCCTATGCGCATGTGCCTTGGATCAAGCCCAGTCAGCGGCGTTTCACCGAGGCCGATCTGCCCGACGGCGAGGCACGGCTGCAGCTGCTGGCACTGGGGCGCGAGCGACTGGCGGCTGCCGGCTATGTGGAAATTGGCATGGATCATTTTGCATTGCCGGGTGATCTGCTCAATCAGGCTGCGCGCAACGGCCTGCTGCATCGTAATTTCATGGGTTATACGCAGTCGTTCACCACACCGCTGGTGGGCTTGGGCGTGTCATCAATTGGTGATGCGGGCGACGCCTATGTGCAGAACGAAAAGAATCTGCAGCAGTACGAGGCCCGCATTGCACAAGACGAGCTGCCGATCGTGCGCGGCCATCTGTTTGATGAAGAGGATCGCGTGCTGCGTCGTCACATTCTGAATCTGATGACACGCTTTGAAACGCGCTGGGAGCCTGGCAGCACGCAAGCGCGCTATTTGGAGCAAGTGCCTGCACGCTTGCAGGAGCTGCAACAGGATGGACTGGTGCAGATCAACAGCACGCATGTGGCCATCACAGATATCGGCCGATCTTATCTGCGCAATGTGTGCATGGCGTTTGATGCACGGTTGATGCGTCGCGCACCGGCGACGCAGCTGTTCAGCCATACGGTGTAAGTCGTCAGAACGGCTTGAGCACCACGAAGTAGAGGATCGGCAACAGCACCAGCAGCGGCAGCTCGTTGTACCAACGCAGCGCGGTGGAACTGGGCATAGCGCCATCGTTCTGCAGACGCCGCGTATACACACGCATGCTTAGGTGAAACGCCACTAGCAGCGCGACCATCGCCAGCTTGGCGTGCAGCCAGCCACCGGCAAACCCATAGCCCAGCCACAAGCCAGTGCCACTACCCAGCGCAAACACCGCCATGATGGTGGTGAACCCATAGAGCTTGCGGGCCATAACCTTGAGACGGCGCACGTCCTCGCGGGCTTTGAGGCCTTCGACGTAGTGCACAAAGATGCGCGGCAGATAAAAAATCCCCGCCATCCACGAGATGATCGCGAGCAGGTGAAACGCTTTGAGGTACAGCATGGCTGCAAGTCTACGACATCAGTCGCGGGGACGGCGCACGCCGCGGGTGGGCTCAGCCTGCAGCGGGTCCTCGGGCCAGTAATGGCGCGGATAGCGGCCGCGTAGATCCTTACGCACCTCGGCATAACTGCCGCGCCAAAATCCCCCCAAGTCACGGGTGATCTGCACCGGCCGGCGCGCCGGTGATAGCAGCTTGAGCGTCACCACCACGCGGCCACCGGCAATACGCGGTGTCTCGGCCAGGCCGAATACTTCCTGCAAACGAACCTCAATACAGGGCGCGCTCTCGTCTTCGTAATCGATACGCACGCGCGTGCCGGTCGGCACCGCCAGATGCGTGGGCGCACGCTGCTCCAGTTGCTGCTGCTGGCGATAGTCGAGCCGGGATAGCAAGGCATCCACCAAACGCAGCCGCGACAACTGCGACAGGCGCGTGATGCCTTCCAACTGCGGCCCCAACCAGTCATCAAGCCCGGCCAACAGTGCGTGCTCATCAAATGCCGGCCAGTCGCCATCGGCAGGTCGCGCAAAGCGTAGGCGCGCCAACAGCGCGCGTGAGGCGTCATCCCAAGGCAGGCTGTGTAAGCCACGCTCCTGCAATGCAGCGACCATTGCCTGGCGGATCTGCTCACCTTGCAGTGCCACTGCCTGTTCGGTCAGCACCAGAGCGCCCAGGCGCACCTGACGTCGCGCGACCACGGCCTGTTCGCGCGTATCGAAACCCGATTGCAGAACCGTCTGCAGTTGCCCAGCCAAGCGTCGCTGCAGCAGTGCTGCATCAACCGGTGCGGCCAGCCGGATCCGCGCTGCAGCGGCATCGGCATCATCCAGATCGACAGCTACCAGCAAAGATTCACTGCCCAGCGTGGACACTTGATCCAGCACCGCACCGCGACCGTTAGACAACAG
>CANFSB010000073.1 GCA_947449495.1 Pseudomonadota bacterium | reverse complement strand
GCAACCTTGTCGATGGACGGCTGGCCCGACAGACCGATCGCCACCAGGGCGTTCAGAATGCCGTACACGGTGCCGAACAGACCGACGAACGGTGCTGTTGAACCGACGGTGGCCAGGAACGACAGACCGGCCGACAGCTTGCCGTTGAGGGTTTCGGTCGAACGCATCAGCGACATGCGCAGCCACTCGGGCAGCGAGATGCGCTCACTGAGGCGGCCCTCGTGGTGCGTTGCAGCGCGCAGCGCGCTCTCGGCGATCACGCGGAAGTCGTCATCCTTCGGCAGACGCTCGGCGCCTTCCTTGGGCGAAGCGGCAGCCCAGAACTGCTTCTCTACGACAGCAGCTGACTTGCCCAGACGATACTGGTCCCAAAGCTTGGTGAAGATGATGAACCATGAGTACAGTGACATGATCGCCAGGATGCCCAGCACGGTGTACGAGACGCCGTCACCGTGGTTGATCAGCGCTTCCAGACCATAGGGATTGCTGCTCGGGTGGGCGGCGGCGGCATCGGCAACAGCGGCGGCTTGGTTTTCCATCTTGAATCCTCGGTTACTTGCTTTCGTCTGCTCAGTGCGGAACGAATATGGTGTGAAAAGAAAGGCTAGAAACGATCAATCTTTGAGCTGGAACTTCACGCGGAAAGAAAAGCATCCCGCGATCGGCTTGCCATTTTCGGTGGCAGACGCGTAGCGCAACGCCTTGGCGTACTTGAGAGCAGCTTCGTCCAGCTTGGGGAAGTTGGAGGCTTCTTGCACTGTGACGTCTGTAATTTTGGCCTTGTCATCGAGGCAAGATTTGACGACCACGTTGCCCTGCTCACCCAAACGCTTGGAAGACGGCGGGTAGTACTCTTCTGAATCCGGCTGGCTAGCGCCTTTGCGCAACCCTGCGGAGACGATGTTCTTAGGTGCCTCAACCGGACGCGGCGGCGGCGGCGGCGGCAGCGGCTTGTCGGAGACGTTGCTCAGTGCCGTGGTGTTGGACTCGACCGGCACGTTGATGTCCACCACGAGCGGAGGAACTTCGACCGGCGGCATGTCCATCTTCGGCGGCGGCGGCGGCGGCGGCGTGTCGTCGTCCTTGGCCTCTTCGATGATTTCGGTGACGATTGGCGGCGCCAAGGTGTCGATGACCTTCATGGCGAAGCCGCTCTTGAGACCCCAGATCAGGAGTACATGGAGCAGAACCATCGCAATGAATGCGATGCCGCGACGGGAAGCCCAGTTGCTGTCGTGTACGTATACGCCCATAACCCTGTCTGTCTCGGGGCCGAGCCCCATCGAACCTATACACCTGCGACAGAACCGCGGGCTTCGCCTGGCTGGACGCGTACGTCTGCCAAGTTCTCCCTGCGGGCCGTGGCGCAGCCCTTGTTGGCACCCTCACTCGTCTGCACCTTGCGGTGATAGCTCGAAGCAACGGTTGCCTAAACACGACCCGGTTGCTTGCGCATCCGGATCGTTGAAAATCCAACAACCGTTTGCCACTAGGCGACGGTTGTTTGCCACGTTTGCCAGTGTTTTACGACTGGCCTACGCAGTAATCCCGACTCTAACGCCTGCTTTGCATGCTGACAACTGCCAATCGCAAATCAATCTGTGATCGCGCCTTTTGAAGCGCTGCTGACGGTCCGCGCATACTTTGCCAAGACGCCGCGATCCGCAAATGGTTTGCGTGGTTTCCACGCTTTTTTACGGCGATTGAGCTCGGCCTGTGACAGTTTTACTTCGATGCTGCGGCGGCGCGCATCGACGGTGATTATGTCGCCCGTCTTGAGTAAGCCGATGGTGCCGCCGAGTGCGGCTTCCGGTGACACGTGGCCTATTACAAAACCGTGACTGCCGCCAGAGAAGCGACCGTCGGTGATCAACGCCACTGAATCGCCTAAGCCTAGCCCCATGATTGCGCCGGTTGGGCTGAGCATTTCGCGCATGCCTGGGCCACCGCGCGGGCCTTCGCCGCGGATCACTACCACATCGCCTGCTTTGACCTTGCCGGCAAGAATCGCCGCTGTAGCGCGCTCCTCGCCTTCAAACACCCGGGCTTTGCCAGTGAAGCTGAGGCCTTCCTTGCCGGTGAGTTTTGCTACGGCGCCTTCGGGCGCGAGGTTGCCGCGCAAGATGACCAGATGGCTGTCGGCTTTGATGGGTGCGTCGAAAGGCAGCACGACCGTCTGACCGTCGGGGTAATCGGCAACGTCTGCGAGATTTTCTGCCAGCGTTTTACCGGTGACGGTAAGACAATCACCATGCAGCAATCCCTTGTCGAGCATCCGCTTCATCAACGGCTGTATGCCGCCGATGGCGATGAGCTCGGACATGAGGTATTTGCCACTGGGGCGCAGGTCTGCCAGCACTGGCACACGCTTGCCGATGCGGGTGAAGTCATCCAGTGACAGCTTGACGCGCGCTTCATGGGCAATAGCCAGCAAATGCAGCACGGCGTTGGTGGAGCCGCCCAGTGCAATGATGACGCTGATGGCGTTTTCGAAGGCGTTGCGCGTGAGGATGTCGCGCGGCCGGATGCCCTCTGCCAGCAGTTTGACCACAGCGGCGCCAGCACGACGGCAGTCATCTGCCTTGTTGCCGCTGACGGCTTCTTGCGCTGAACTGTTGGGCAAGCTCAGACCCAATGCCTCGATGGCAGAGGCCATTGTATTGGCGGTGTACATGCCACCGCAGCTGCCAGGTCCGGGGATGGCGGTGCGCTCTACTTTAAGCAGTGCGGCGTCATTGATGCGGTTGCTGGCCCGTGCACCGACTGCTTCGAATACCGAAACAATATCGGTGTGACCCGCGCCGGGTCGGATCGTGCCGCCATACACGAACACGCCCGGGCGATTGAGGCGCGCAATGGCCATGGCGCAGCCAGGCATGTTCTTGTCGCAACCGCCCACGGCAACGATGCCATCAAAGCCTTCCGCTCCAACTACGGTTTCGATGGAGTCGGCGATGATCTCGCGCGACACCAGCGAATAGCGCATGCCGGGTGAACCCATCGAGATGCCATCCGAGACCGTGATGGTGTTGAACAGCACCGCCTTGCCACCGGCCGCATCGGCACCGGCTGCAGCCTGCTTGGCCAGTTCGCCGATGTGCATATTGCAAGGCGTGACATTGGCCCAAGTGCTGGCGATACCGATCTGCGGCTTGCTGAAGTCGGCATCGGTAAAGCCCACAGCACGCAGCATGGCGCGGGATGGTGTTTGCTTGACGCCATCAACTACCAAGCGCGAGTACTGGCGCGGGTCGTTCTTGACTGGTGTCTTGGTGCGATCGTTCATCGGTCCGCCTTTGTCGTTGTATCGCGCCCTTCGCGCGAGCCTTTCATGTGATTGAAGCCCAATCCGCCGGCCAGCGTCAGACACACTGGCAACAGCAGTGACCAGCGCCCTGCCCCGGGCGTGATCGATTCAAGCAGTTCGTAGGCCAGCACGCCTGCCGGCGGTGCGGTAAGGCCGCGCAAGCCAGTGAGTGTGACGTTGATCCCCATATATTGCTGCATCTTGCCCAGCGAGGCGAAGTCACTGTGACCGAGATTCCAGCCCAGGTTGGCGCCGGCGGTGGCAACGCCCATCAAAAATGATCCTAGCCACAGCAGCGCAATCGACTCTGTGAACGTACCCAAGGTCATGCACATCATGCTGGCGATCAGCACCCAGCACTGGCGGGCGCGATATTCGATGACGTGTCCGCCATCGAATAGCCGTGCCCACACCGGCGTGAAGAAGGGCACTAGCAACATGGGAAGTATCGACAGGATGGCGATTTGGGTGGTGCTGGCCAAATGCAGGTGATCAGCAAACACAATCACCAGCTGTGCATTGGCCATCAGATTGCCTGCGCCATATAGGCCCATCCAGAACATGAAACGCCGGTATTGCGGGTCTTCACGCAGGATGCGCCGCAGTATCGACAGGCTGAACACACCGTCGTCGCCTACTGCGGCAATTTCGGCAGCCAGCAATTGGTATTGACGCCGAACACGACTGCGGCGGTAAGACCAGGCGGCCACTGCGCCGCAGAGCGCGGCCAGCAGGTACAGCCAGCGTGTCAGTGAGGGTGCAAGCTGTAGCACAGCGCCAGCGATCAACGCGATCGCAACCATCCCCAAAGAACTGATGACAACCAGTCGGCCGGTGATCTTGGCCAGCATGTGGCGCGGATAATTGGCGGTCCAGATGGACGAGCGCACAGTCAGGATGCCGGCCCACAGCACCCGCGCGATGATCACGCCCATCACTACCAAAGCCAGTCCGCCACCACCTGAAGGCGCCAATCCCAACAGGCCCACGACACCGGCAAAGCCTGCCAACAGACGCACCATGAGCTGCACTCGTGCACGCCCGTGCGCAAGATTGGCCCAGAGAAAACTGAAGACATTGGACAGTGCGGGCGCGCCGCTGATGAAAGCCACTGCCAGATTGACGGTTTGCGGGCTGGCCTGCCCTGCATAGCCCTGTTTAACCAGAATGGCTGCGGTGGCGCCCTCGACCAAACCCAGCGTGATGCCGATCAGGCCCCAGGCCAGAGATTCGCGTCGGTACAGGGCTTCGACCAGCGCGCTGGGGCGCTGATTCATCCGAAGCGCTGGCGGATCAGCCCATAGAGTGCCCGCACACATTGCGCCTGGGCGCCTTGTGGTTTGCCGGCTCTATCACGCGGATTCCAACCGTACAGATCCAAATGCAGCCATTTGGCTTGATTGGGCACAAAGCGGGCCAGAAACAGCGCAGCGGTGATGGCCCCTGCAAAGCCTGAACTGCCGGCGTTGTTGACGTCGGCAATACGGCTGGAGAGATCGTCGTCATAGCCGCGCCACAGTGGCATCGGCCAAACCGGGTCTGCCAGCGCGTCGCCCTGCGCCTGCAAGGCCGCCAGCAGTTGCGGGTCGCCGCTGAAAGCTGCTGGCAGATCCGGGCCCAGCGCCACCCGCGCCGCGCCGGTCAGCGTGGCCATATCGATCAGCAGGTCTGGATTTTCTGACGCGGCGTCTGCCAGTGGGTCGGCCAGCACCAAGCGACCTTCCGCGTCCGTATTACCGATTTCGATGCTTGTGCCTTGACGGGAGCGCAGCACATCGCCTGGGCGAAAGGCATCGCCGCCGATGCTGTTATCTACGGCTGGCAGCAGCACCCGCAGTGCTACCGGCGCGCGCAGCTCGAGTAGCAGTTGCGCCAATGCCAGCGTGCAGGCCGCGCCGCCCATGTCTTTCTTCATCAGCAGCATGCCGGAACTGGGCTTGAGATTGAGGCCGCCAGTGTCGAAGCACACACCCTTGCCCACCAGCGTGATGCGTGGTGCGCCCTCGCGATCAAAGCGCAGATCAATCAGACGTGGTGCGCGCGGACTGGCGCGCCCGACTGCCTCGATCAAGGGCCAGTCACGCTGCAGTGCGGTGCCTTGCGCCACGCTGACACGGCCGCCGTAGCGCGCAGTCAGCTCGCGGGCTGCGGCCTCCAGCTGTGCTGGACCCAGATCATTGGCCGGCGTGTTGATCAGGTCGCGTGCCAGTGCGTCGGCCCTGGCCGCACCGCTTGCGTAGAGCAGGTCGGCGCCCTGTGGCACCAACAGCTGCGCCAGCGGTGCCGCATCAGCCTTGGGCTTGCGATAGCGCTCAAATCGGTAGCCGCCCATCAGCCAACCGAGGGCGAACGCTGTGGCGGCTGAGTGCTGCAGTTCGTGAGCTAATTGGTAGCAGCCGCTCGGCAGTTTGTCGGCCAAAGCCGCGGCCAAGGCCAGATCAGGTGCCGGACCACTGCCCAGCCCGACGATATAGTCGGTAGCGGCACTTGGTGTTGGCGGCGGCAGTGCCAGCCAGCGCTGGCGTTCTGGTTTGAACTGTTGGGCCTGCAGCCAGGCGCGCAGCGCCTGCGGCTGCGCATCAAGCCATTGCGGCCAGCCGGATTCGTCGATGCAATGCAGCAGGCTCGGCTTGCGACCGGTGGCACTTGCATCCGCGGCAGTAATCAGGGTGTTTTCCACCCGCACAGCTTAAGCCATCGCGGGCCTTTGCGGCGCACGGTGCTGCGTTGACAATGGCTTTGTATATATGGTCACATTCGATGTCTTACAGGCACTTGTCCGCACGGCGCCTGATGCCAGCCAGTGCGGGTGCTGCGATCCACGCAAACACGCGATCGTCAGCACGCAGGAATCCACAACCCCGCACCGGCTTGAACCAGTCGTGCGGGGTTTTTTGTTGGCCGAAACGGAGTGATGAAATGCGTTTATACGGACCGAAGGATGTCGACAAGAAGGCGCTTCGCAAGGCGAAAATCGCCGTGCTGGGTTATGGCAGCCAGGGCCGCGCCCATGCGCTCAACCTCAAGGACAGCGGCTTTGATGTCGTGGTCGGCGTGCGCAAGGGCAAGAGCTTCAAGCAGGCCAAGAAGGACGGCTTGACTGTCACCACGCCTGCCGAGGCCGTAGTCGGCGCCACGCTGATCGCGATGTTGGTGCCGGATATCCCGCAGAAAGTGCTGTACGAAGAAATCGAATCGAAGCTGGCCAAGAACGCGGTGCTGCTGTTTGCGCACGGCTTCAATATCCACTTCAAGCAGATCACCCCGCGCAAGGATCTGGACGTCGTCCTGATCGCCCCCAAGGGCCCGGGCGGTCTGGTTCGTCGCCAGTTCCAGCAAGGTCGCGGTGTGCCGGCGCTCATCGCCGTCTCACAGGACGCCACTAAGACCGGCTTTGCCCGTGCGCTGGCTTATGCCCACGGCATCGGCGCCACGCGCGGCGGTGTATTGGCCACCACCTTTGGTGAAGAGACCGAGACCGATCTGTTCGGCGAACAGGCTGTGCTGTGCGGTGGTACCACTGAGTTGGTGCTGGCCGGCTTTGAGACGCTGGTCGAGGCCGGTTATCAGGCCGAAGTGGCGTATTACGAAGTGCTGCACGAACTCAAGCTCATCGTCGACCTGTTGCACGAAGGCGGTTTGGCCAAGTTGCATCAGTTCGTCAGTGAGACCTGCAAGTTCGGTGACCTGACACGTGGTCCGCGCATCATTGACGCACGCGTCAAGAAGCAGATGGGCAAGGTCCTCAAGGAAATCCAGACCGGCAAGTTCGCCAAGGAATGGATCGAAGAGAACCGCACCGGTCGCAAGAACTACCAGGCCATGATGCAGAAGGACCTGGACCACCCGATCGAAAAGGTCGGTGCCGTGCTGCGTGCCAAGATGCCTTGGCTCAAGGCCGATCGCGCCTGATATCAGGTGCAGGCAGGAAACCCGGACATGACAGGTGACGACCACGTTTTAATTTTCGACACGACTTTGCGCGATGGCGAGCAGTCTCCGGGCTGCAGCATGACGCAGCCTGAAAAGCTGCGGGTCGCCAAGGCGCTGGCCGAGTTGGGCGTGGACGTTATCGAGGCCGGGTTTCCCGCCGCTTCGCGTGGTGATTTTGATTCTGTCCAAGCAGTCGCGCGTGAGGTGCAGGGACCGGTGATTGCCGCCCTCGCCCGCTGCGCACGCGAAGACATCGAGATTGCTGCGCGGGCCATCGCACCGGCGGCTCATGGCCGTTTGCACGTGTTTCTGGCCACGAGTGCCATTCATCGCGAGTTCAAATTGGGTATGGCGCGCGAAGAGATCGTGCGCCGTGCCGTGCAGGGCGTGCAGTGGGCACGCGAGCATTGCGCAGATGTCGAGTTCTCACCCGAGGATGCCTCGCGTACCGAGCTCGACTTTCTCGCCGAGGTGGTCGAGGCAGTTATTGCTGCCGGTGCCACTACCATCAACATTCCTGACACCGTGGGTTACACGGTGCCGGACGAATTCGCCGAGGTCTTTCGTTACCTGCGCAAACATGTTCGCGGTATCGAGAAGGCGCGGCTGTCAGTTCATTGCCATGATGACTTGGGGCTGGCGGTGGCCAATAGCCTCAGTGCAGTGCTCAATGGTGCGCGTCAGGTCGAGTGCACCATCAATGGCATTGGTGAGCGCGCCGGCAACTGCGCCCTTGAAGAAGTGGTCATGGCGCTCAAGACGCGCCAGCAGCATTTTGGCTGCCGCACCAACATCAACACGACGCGTCTGTATCCCACCTCGCGGCTGGTTTCCAGCATCACCGGTGTGGCAGTGCCGCGTAACAAAGCTATCGTCGGCGAGAATGCGTTTGCGCATGAGTCGGGCATCCATCAACACGGCATGCTCAAGAACGCGCAGACCTACGAGATCATGCGCCCCGAAGATGTGGGTTTGACGCGCAGCAGCTTGGTGCTGGGCAAGCACAGTGGGCGTCATGCGCTGCGTGAACGCGTCAAGAGCCTCGGCTTTGAGCTGGACGAGACGGAGCTCAACCGCGTATTCGAAGGCTTTAAAGCGCTGGCGGATCGCAAGAAAGAATTGTTCGACGGCGATATCGAGGCGCTGGTGCTCAATGCCGAGGGCCACGAGTCCGGGCCGTGGACACTCACTGCATTTGAAGCGGCATTGGCCAGTGGCATGGCTTCAACCGCGGCGGTCACCTTGCAGCATGTGGATGGCCGACAACTCATGATGCGGGCCACGGGTGACGGACCTGTGGATGCGGCCTATAAAGCCGTCGAAGCTGCAACGGGCGTTAAGGTCATTGTGCGCAAGTTCGAAGTGCGCGCGCTCACCGTGGGTGAAGACGCGCAAGGCGAAACTGTCGTATATGTCGAACATGCGGGCCGCAGTTATCGCGGTGCCGCCGTCAGTACTAATATTGTCGAAGCCAGCGTCAATGCTTTGCTGGAAGTCATCAACCGCATCGAACTGGCGCAGCGCAATGCCGCGCGCCAGCTTGCTGCCGCAGGCGATGCGCCTGTGGCCCCCTGACAGGAAATATCCATGCCTATTCCCGCCACCAAATACATCTGGTTCAACGGCAAACTGGTTCCCTGGGAATCGGCCACTACGCACGTGCTGTCGCACGCGCTGCATTATGGTTCGTCGGTGTTCGAGGGCGTGCGCGCCTATCGCACGCCGCGCGGCGTGATCATCTTCCGCCTCGCTGAGCACACTCGTCGCCTGTTCGAGTCGGCCAAGATTTATCGCATTGCCATTCCCTATACGCAGCAGCAGATCAACGATGCCTGCCGCCAGGTGGTGCGCGAGAATGGTCTGATCAACGGCGCGTATCTGCGTCCCGTCGTATTTCGCGGTTATGGCGAGATCGGCGTGGCTCCCAAGATCGATCCGCCGGTCGAGACTGCGATCGCTGCCTGGGAATGGGGCAAGTACTTGGGCAGCGACAGTGAAGAACAGGGCGTGGATGTGTGCGTCTCGTCTTGGCAGCGCGTGGCGCCCAACACCCTGCCCGCCTTGGCCAAGGCGGGTGGCAACTATCTTTCGAGCCAGTTGATCAGCTACGAAGCCAAGCGTTTGGGCTTTGCTGAGGGCATCGGTCTTTCGCCCGATGGCATGGTTAGTGAGGGCGCTGGCGAGAATCTGTTTGTGATTCGCGATGGAGTGATTCATACGCCGGGTCTGTCGCATTCGGTGCTCAACGGCATTACGCGCGACACGGTTATGCGTCTGGCCCGTAACCTCGGTTATGAAGTGCGCGAGAGCTCAATTCCTCGCGAGATGCTGTACATCGCTGACGAAATCTTCATGACGGGTACCGCGGCAGAGGTCACGCCGGTTCGTTCGGTGGATCGGCTTGAAGTGGGCAACGGCAAGCGTGGCCCGATGACGCATGCGATTCAAAAGGCTTTCTTTGGATTGTTTACTGGCGAAACGCCCGATCCGCATGGCTGGCTGCAGCTCGTCGATCCGG
>CANFSB010000072.1 GCA_947449495.1 Pseudomonadota bacterium | reverse complement strand
TGAGATGCGGGCGACAGCCCCAGGTGCGTCAGCGGATCCCCGGCAATGCTGTCGGCGCCACACTGCAGGATGATGAACTGCGGCTCAAAGCCTTGCAGATGTGCCATCACCTGCGGCCACACACGATCAAAATCGGCATCGGTGCTGCCGGCTGCCAAGGGCAGATTGAGTTTGGTACCGCGCGCTGCGCCTTTACCTGTCTCTTCAACGGCACCAGTGCCCGGATACAGCGTGCTGCCGTCCTCGTGGAGGTCGGCAATGATCACCAGCGGATCACTCTCATAGGCATAGAACACACCATCACCGTGGTGTGCATCGATATCCACATAGGCGATGCGCTCCAGACCATGCTGAGAGCGCAGGGTTTCGATGGCCACGCCGATGTCGTTATAGACACAAAAGCCCGCGGCAGAGTCGCGTGTGGCGTGGTGCAGGCCAGCTACTGGTATGAAGGCCCGAGATACCGGGCCGTGCATGATCGCCATGACCGCCTCAAGCGTGGCGCCCACCACCTGCGCTGCCGCTTCGTGCACGCCGCGCCAGGCCGGTGTATCGCCGCCGTCCAGATAACCACCACCGGTCAGGGATCGCTCGCGCACCTTGGCCACCATGGCCGGGGTGTGAAAGCGCAGCAGTTCGTCTTCGGTGGCCTCGCGGCTGTAGCCGGCAAGCGTGCGCGATACCAGATCGCGCTCGCGAAACACGCTGTTAAACGCGGCGAGCCGGTCGGTACCAAATGGATGCGCATCAGGGAAGCCATAACGACCCAAGGGCTCGTCGGCAATCACCAGCACGCGCGGATCAGGAGTCTGCACGAGGCGAGCCTAGCACGGACTGGCGCGCAGACCGCAGGCGACAGGGCCGCGGGTTTTGCCGATAATGCGCACCACCCAATAGTCAGCCGACTTCCCTTTCACGCGAGCACCTGCAGCCATGGCCCAGTACATCTACACGATGAATCGCGTCTCCAAGGTGGTGCCACCCAAGCGCACCATCCTTCGGGACATCAGCCTGTCGTTCTTCCCCGGCGCCAAAATCGGCGTGCTGGGTCTCAATGGTTCGGGCAAGTCGACGCTGCTGAAGATCATGGCAGGCATCGATTCCAACATCGACGGTGAGGCACGGCCGCAGTCCGGCATCCGCATCGGCTACCTGCCTCAAGAGCCGCAACTGGACGACAGCCACACGGTGCGCGCCGCAGTGATGGAAGGTGTGGGCGAGGTATTTCGCCAACTAGAGCGCTTCAATGCGATCAGCGAAAAGTTCGCCGAGCCGATGAGCGATGACGAAATGACTGCGCTGCTCGAAGAGCAGGCCAAGCTGCAAGACGCCATCGATGCCGCTGGCGCTTGGGAACTGGAACGCAAACTCGAGATTGCAGCCGATGCACTGCGTCTGCCACCGTGGGATGCCATCATCGGCAAGCTCTCCGGTGGTGAGAAACGCCGCGTTGCACTGTGCCGTTTGTTGCTGTCTGCCCCAGACATGTTGTTGCTCGACGAGCCGACCAACCACTTGGATGCCGAATCAGTGGCATGGTTGGAGCGGTATCTCGAGGAATATCCCAGCACCGTTATCGCGGTAACCCACGATCGTTACTTCCTCGACAATGTGGCCGAGTGGATTCTGGAATTGGACCGCGGCCATGGCATTCCGTGGCAGGGCAACTACTCTTCTTGGCTCGAACAAAAAGACCAGCGTCTTTCGCAGGAAGATCGCGCGCAGGAAGGTCTGCGCAAGATGCTCGAAAAAGAGCTGGAGTGGGTGCGCTCCAACCCCAAGGCGCGCCAAGCCAAAAGCAAAGCGCGCATGCAGCGCTACGAAGAACTGGCCTCGCAAGAGTTCCAGAAGCGCAACGAGACCAACGAAATCTATATTCCACCGGGCGAGCGCCTAGGTGATCTGGTTATCGAAGCCCGCGGTATCAGCAAAGGCTTTGGCGATCGCCTGCTGATCGACAACTTCAGCTTCAGCCTGCCCAAGGGCGGCATTGTCGGCATCATCGGCCCCAACGGCGCCGGCAAGACCACGCTGTTTCGCATGCTCACCGGGCAAGAGCAACCCGACAGTGGCGAGTTTCGCTTGGGACCTTCGGTCAAGCTGGCCTATGTCGATCAATCACGCCAACAACTCGATGACAAGAAAACCGTGTGGCAAGAGATCTCCGGCGGCCTGGACCTCATCAAGGTCGGCAACTACGAGACCTCATCGCGCGGCTATGTCGGTCGCTTCAACTTCACCGGCGCACAACAGCAGCAGGTGATCGGCGATTTGTCTGGCGGTGAGCGCAATCGGGTGCACTTGGCCAAGGTGCTCAAGACCGGTGGCAACGTGCTGCTGCTGGACGAACCCACCAACGATCTGGACATCGAAACCTTGCGCGCGCTGGAAGAGGCACTGCTGTCTTATCCGGGTTGTGCCGTGGTCATCTCCCATGACCGCTGGTTCCTCGATCGCATCGCCACGCACATCATGGCGTTCGAAGGCGATTCGCAAGTGGTGTTCTTTGAAGGCAACTACAACGAATATGCCGCGGATTACGAGCGGCGCAACGGCGCTGGTGCGTCACAACCGCACCGCATCAAATACAAGAAACTCACGCGCTAAGCGCACAAGGAGCTACAGATGGCCGCTTACATTGTTTTCATGCGCGATGAGATGAAGGACCCGGCGGAGTTCGGTCGCTATATGGATGCCGTGCCCAAGACACTTGAGGGCCACCCGGTAAAGCCCTTGGCCATCTACGGCAAGCTGCAGATGCTCGAGGGCCCTGCCATCGAGGGTGCAGTCATCGCCGAGTTCCCCGACACCGCCGCCGCGCTGGCTTGGTATCACAGCCCGGCCTATCAGCAGGCGGTTCAGCATCGCTGGAAAGCAGGCACCTATCGCGTGTTCATGACTGAAGGCCTGTAGGTTTTGCCACAGACCAGCGCCTGGAGCCCGCTGCGGCACCGTGACTTTGCCGTGCTGTGGAGTGCGGCGCTGGTCTCAAACATCGGTTCATGGATGCACGACGCGGCGGCAGGGTGGTTGATGACCACGCTGTCGGCCGCACCGTCGATGGTCGTGTTGGTGCAAGCGGCCACCGCGGCGCCAGTGTTTTTGCTGGCTCTACCAGCCGGCACACTGGCTGATCGTGTCGACAAACGCTGGCTGCAGATCATTACGCAGACAGTCATGTTGGTCCTGGCCGCGCTACTGGGATTGGTAGTGCTGACTGGCAGCGCCACACCCACGTTGTTGTTGGTCTTCACGTTTGCCATGGGCTGTTGCACTGCCGTGCTGTCCCCGGCTTGGCAATCGATCATGCCGCAGCTGGTGCCACGACCAGAGCTGCAATCGGCCGTTGCCTTGCATGCTGTGGGCATGAACATCAGTCGCGCCATCGGCCCTGCGTTGGGCGGCCTGATCATCGTCGCAGCCGGCCTTGCCTGGCCGTTCTTCGTCAACGCCGCAAGCTTTGTCGCAGTCATTGCTGCGTTGTTGTGGTGGCGCGCGCCGCAGGCAGCACCTGCACCGGCATCCACCGCACCGCGACCGGGCTTCATGGCTGCACTGCTGCAGGGACTGGCCTTGCCGCGCAGTCATCGCGCCCTGCAAAACACGCTGTGGCGCTCTGTCATGTTCTATGTGTTTGGCAGTTGCTACTGGGCGCTGCTGCCCTTGATCGCACGAGTTCAATTGCAAGGCACCGCCAAGCTGTTTGGGGTGCTGGTGGGCTGCATCGGGGCCGGTGCAGTGCTGGGCGCAATGCTGCTGCCGCGCCTGCGCCAGCGACTGGGCCTGGATGGCGTGGTGGTGGCCGGTACGCTGGGCACTGCGGCAGCATTAGCTGGCTATGCGCTGCTGCGCATCCCGGCGCTGGGCATGATCGCCAGTTTGCTGGCCGGCGCCTCGTGGATTGCATCGTTATCCAGCCTCAATGTAGCCGCACAACTGGCCGTGCCCGACTGGGCGCGCGGCCGTGGTATGGCCCTCTACACGGCGGTGTTCTATGGCTGCCTGGCTGTGGGCAGCATCGCTTGGGGACAGGTGGCAGAGCACATAGGACTTACTGCAACGCTGCTGATCGCCGCAGCAGGCGCGGTGCTGTGTCTTATGCCGGCCAGACTGTTGCCACTGAAGGCTGCTGCATCAAGCTGAGGCGTTGCGCATCAAGTCGGCAACGTAGGGTGCCGCCTTGCTGTCTGGAAACACCTGCGATTCGATATGGCGCTGCGGCACTGCCAAGTGATCGCGCAGCACCGTCTTAAAGACCGATCGCAAATCGGTGGTGGGGCGCAGATCGCGGCCTTCATACAGCGCAGAGGCAGACAAACCGGGCCAATTGGCCAGGATGCGGCCACCACGTACTGCACCGCCCAACAAAAACGCCGCGGCACCCGTGCCGTGATCGGTACCACCAGTGCCATTGATCGCGGCGGTGCGCCCGAACTCAGTCACCACTAGCACCGCTGTGTGTTGCCACACTGGCCCCAGACTGTCGCGCAAAGTACGCAGCCCACCGTCCAATGCTTTGAGCCGCTGTGCCAACTGGCCCTGCGCCGCGCCTTCGTTGGCATGCGTATCCCAGCCGGTGGTATCAAACACCGCCACACGCGGCCCATCCGGCCGACGCAAAAACCCGGCAGCAGCTTGCACGGTCTCGGTGTACTGCGCTGCCGCACCGCGCAGCCCGGGACCGGCCATGGCCTGCGTATCAACATCTTCGGCCTGCGCCTGTTTGGCAATCGCATCAGCCGAGAGCGCATCGGCCAGTCGTCGTGACAACAAGCCATCACTGGCATACAAGTCACCGATGCGCTGCAGCGTATCGTCGTCTAACTGTGCCAGCTTGGAGGGTGACCACGATGCCACAGCCGCCGGCCCGCGCATGAGCAAGGGAATATTGGCACCCAGGGCAATGCCGGCATCGCGTTGGCGCGGACCAGGCAGCTGCATCAACGCACGATTGAGCCAACCGGTCTGTGCGGCATGCGCGCGCAGATGACCAGACTCCAGCACGTCCTGACCATCGAAGTGCGAACGCTCGCGATAAGGCGTGGCCACCGCGTGCAGCACCGTCAGTTGCTGTGCTTGCCAGCTCTCGGCAAGAAAGCTTAGCGAAGGATGCAGGCCAAACGTGGCATCGAGTGGCAACACGCCGCCCTCGGAACCAGCGGGTGGCATGGCAATCTGGCGACGCAATGCGGCATACGCTGGATCACCCACAGGTGGCACCACACTCAATCCGTCCAAGGCACCGCGTAGCACTATCATTACCAAGCGCGCATCACCCTGCCCCACTGCAGCAAACGCCATACGCTGTGGCAGCAGCAGGCCCCCAGTGGTAACGGCCGCCGCAGCGGCAGCGTGTTTGAGTAGATCCCGACGAGTTAGCTGTGTCATGAGTGATAGGCCTTGGGCGTTCAGCGCCGCATAAACTCGGGTGAGGCAAACAGCAAGGTGATGCCCTGTACGCCATCTTGCGCGCGAGCGATGGCAGTGCGTGTTGCAGAAGTCAGGTTAGAACCCAAACTGGCATCGGCCAGCGCCAGCGCATCAAAGCGAGACGCTGTGCGCTGCGCGATACCATGCGTCAGCTCGATGCGTTTGAGCAGTGCCGAGGAGCCATCCCACCCTGCACTAACATCGGGCCAACCCGCCGGCGAACCGGGCGCAAACATACGCTGCCCAAGTTGATCGAACGGCGCCAGGGCACGGGCGTTGTCTGCAACCGGCAATGCCAACGCGCGCCATATCGAATGAATGTAGTCCGCCGGTGTTTTGAATTTGCTCAACTGCGGCTCCCATACCTCGTGACAGCCCAACAGTGCCCGATAGGTAGCAGGTAAATCACCGTCTGCTTTGAGATAAGCCGCAGCAACACGTTGCACCACAGAAGGTGGCGGCTCATCGCCTGCAAAGTGGCGCACCAGCTTGGTAGCCAAGTGATGTGCAGTACGAGGATGCAGCGCCAAATCACGCAGCGCGCGCTGCCCCTGCTCGATGCCATCTTGTGTGTAGGCGCGCCCCAACAGTGTTTTGCTGCCCGGTTCATGCAGCGCCTCACGAAACCGAAATCGCCCGGTTTCTCCGTCTGCCAGCACGCCGTCGCCGCCTTCAACAGACCAGCCGGTAATCATCGCCGCGAGCGTGGTGACATCATGTTGGCTGTAGCCGCCGTCCACACCCAAGGTGTGCAACTCCAGAATTTCACGGCCGAGGTTTTCATTGAGACCCGGCACGCGGGCCGCGGCGCGTCGGCGCAGCCTTTGCGCTGCGATGGACTGAGGACCGGTCGAGGCGACGTTATCCAGATACAACAGCATGGCCGGATGCTGCTCAACGGCCTGCAACATCTGCGCAAAGTTGCCAAGCACATGCGGGCGGATGGCCTCGCGCTCCATGGCCCCTGCCAACCCCAGCACCTGCAGCTTGTCTACCGACACCGCGAAGTGGTTGCTCCAGAAGTGCACCAGTCGCTCAATAAAGCTGCGCTCACTGGTGACTGCCAACTGCAGCCTGGCCACACAGTCCGCGACATACAGCGGGCGCATCACCTTGCCCAGGTTCAAAGCTGCTGCCACGACATCAGGAGTAGCACCCGCCTGGCGCGCCTGGCGTTGTTGCCGACGTGCATCGGCAATCGCTGTGACAATCTGCGCCGAAGATTTGAGAGTGCCCGCAGGTTGCGGCACTGGAGCCTGTAATTGCGCATCCAGCGCATCGCGGGCCCCGCCGGCCAGCGCCAACAACTCGCCGGGTTTAGCGCCTAGACCAAAACGGTTGGCGGCAATGACCGCATCTGTTGTGCTACTCATGACGTAAGCAACGTAGCACGCCGCGCGCCGGTTGACGCCAGACAAGAAAAAGCCCGGAAGCCGCACGAGGCGACTCCGGGCTTGCAGCAGGGCTGCCTCAGGCCGGCATCAGAAGTTGTAGGTCAGTCTGCCGTAGACAAAGCGACCCGAACGACCAAACGGCGAGTAGTTGGAGAACGCTGCCACACCCGTGGTGTTGAGTGCAGCAGGCGTCGGATCCGGATACTCGTCGGCGATGTTGTCGGCACCGATGGCCAACTTCAGACCACTGAACAACTCGACGCGACCTTCGATGTCGATGAGCGTCTTGGGCGTCAGCACCACGTCGGACGTTGCCACCGTACCTGGCGACAGCACTTCGCCATAGCGGGTGGCGCGCAGCGTGGCGCCCCAACGGTTCATCTTCCAGTTCACGGCATACGAGAACTTATCCTTGGGCGTACCTTGCTCAAAGGTCAGCACGTTGACGCGGGCGAACAGCACCGGTGCCGGATTCAACACGCTCTGCAACGGGATCGCCGGCAGCGAATCGACAGTGGTGGTGTTGAAGTTGGCGGTTGCTGTCAGGTCAAAGCGACCTGCAGCGTCGGTGTTGAGCGCATAGCTGGCCACGACATCCACACCCTTGGTCGTGGTATCCACGCCATTGATGAAGAAGCGACCACCGCCGCTGCCGATGAAGCCCTGCGAGGTGAGGTAGGTGATGACGTTGGTGGCTGTCAGGTTCTCAGACAGCACGATGCGGTTGTCGACGTTGATGCGATAAGCATCGACGGTGACATTGAGCCCTTCGTACTGAAGTACCGCACCGACCGACATATTGCGCGACTTCTCCGGAGTCAGCGGTGTGGCGCCGAGCGACTTGGCAACCGGATCAGTGACCGGGAAGGTGGTCACGTCAAACGGCACGCCACCGATGAAGTTGGTGGAGGTGGTAGCAAAGTACTGCTGCTGCAGCGACGGCGCACGAAAGCCCGTCGAACCTGAAGCGCGCAGCGCAAAGCCCTTCACAAAGTCATAGCGCGCGGCGATCTTGCCGGAGGTGTTGCTACCGAAGTCCGAGTAACGCTCGGCACGTACTGCTGCCGAAGCCAGCAGGCTGTCGGTGATGTTGGCTTCGACATCCAAGTAAGCGCCAAGCGAGTGGCGGCTATAGGCACCGGCATTGGCCGGACGAAAGCCCGGGAACACCTGCGCACCAGAAGCCGTAGCGCAACCACCGGCAGCGGTCTGGGCGGTGGTGGGCGCCGTGCAACCGGCCGCACCCAACGCGAACAGCACGCCACCGTTGCGCCATGAATCGGCTTCACCGGCAGTAATCGAGTAGCCCTCTGCACGTCCTTCGATGCCCGCCGCCACGTTCACAGGCGAGGCCAAACCCGAGACCGCGTACCCATGTACGCCACCGAGGTTGAACACCGCCTGTTCATAATCAAAGCCACCGGCATCAAACTCTTTCTTGCTGCTCGGGCCGATAGAGCGATTGAGCGTGTCGATGATGGTGTACATCATCTTGTTGCGACCGGTGCTCAGCGACGCATCCATGTCCCAACCGGCCCAAGTCCAGCGCGCACCACCGGTCACTGCCATATCGGTGACAGTCGGAGCGATCTTGGGCAGGAAGCCGTCAGGATAAATCTGAATGGTGTTGCGCGGATCACTGGCCCAACGGAAGTTGCCCGCAGAAACCGCATCGCGCTTCTGGTAGCTGGCCCAGCTATACCACTCAACGCCATTAGCCAGCGTTGCACCGGCATTGGCAAACAGCGTCGCCTGCGTCATGTCGGGCTCGCCGTACCATGCGTCATAGCGATTGATGGTGACTTCGCGCGGATCAAACGCGGTGCCGATCTTGGGATACAGCGAACGCGGATCCCAGCCGCCACGCTCGGTGTGCTTCTGATTCTTGTACTCGCCAGAGACGGTCAAGAAGCCGTTCTCGCCCAGTGCAAAGCCCTTCCAGCCCGACACCGTGGTGGTCTGGCCATCGCGGCGCTCACGGGTCTGCTCGGCCGGTGCCGACCAAGTTGCGCCCGTCGGCGTAGCCGGCGTCGGTGTGGTGTAAGCGGTGTCACGCCAGCCATAGCTGGTACCCAGCTCACCGCCGCTGCGCGAATCACGCAGCCGCAGGTTGATCACGCCGGCGATGGCATCAGAACCATATTGCGCAGATGCACCATCACGCAGCACTTCGATGGAGCGCAAGGCGCCACCGGGAATGGTGTTGAGATCGACGGCCGAAGAACCACGACCCACCGTGCCGTTGATGTTGACCAACGCAGCAGAGTGGCGGCGCTTGCCGTTAACCAGCACCAAGGTCTGATCGGGCGCCAAGCCGCGCAGCGTAGCGGGGCGCACGGTGTCGGAGCCGTCGGTCAGGCCAGGACGGGGAAAGTTGTAGGAAGGCAGCGCGACAGACAGCGCTTGGCTGATCTCGCTGACGCCAAGATTGGTCAGGGTCTCGGCCGACACCACATCGACGGGAACCGCGGTATCGAGGGCAGAGCGATTGGCCACGCGGGTACCGGTGACCACGACTTCACGGATTGCATCAGGGGCATCGGCAGCCATCGCGTAAGGCGCTATCGCCTGAGCTACAGCAGCCGCGACGAACGCAGCGGCAATGTTGTTGCGCATGAACGACTCCAGAATAATTGAACGGGCCGTATCGGCCAGAGCCTAAATTAGCCTGAAAATCGTTAGAAACTCAATAGCGAAACTACCGATTGGACTGTTTCGTCAATCGACCCAGCGCCTTGCGTTGCGGAAAAGCGACATCCAACCGCTAAACTCGCCGGCACTACCGGGCGGACTCCAGCTGTTCTGCACCAAGCGGAAGGCCCGCTCGGGATGCGGCATGGCAGCCAGCACGCGACCGTCAGTGCTAGTCACTGCTGCAATGCCCTGCGGCGAACCATTGGGATTGGCCGGATAGGCGCTGGCCACCGCCCCATGACTGTCTACATAGCGAAAGCCCACCTGCCCCGCCGCGGCCAACTGCTGCAGCTGACCGTCAGTGGCAAATTCGGCGCGACCCTCGCCGTGCGACACCACCACGGGCAAGCGTGAGCCGGACATGCCCGCCAACAGGATAGAGGGTGAATCGAGGATCTCGACCAAACTCAGCCGCGCCTCAAACTGTTCGCTGCGGTTGCGCACGAAGCGCGGCCAATGCTCGGTACCGGGGATGAGCGAACGCAGCGCCGCCAGCATCTGACAGCCGTTGCACACACCCAGCGTAAAGCTATCGGCCCGCTCAAAGAACTGTGTGAACTGCGCGCGCGCACCCGGGTGGAACAGGATGGACTTGGCCCAGCCCTCGCCTGCCCCCAGCACATCGCCATAAGAGAAGCCGCCGCAAGCGATCAGGCCCTTGAACTCCT
>CANFSB010000071.1 GCA_947449495.1 Pseudomonadota bacterium | reverse complement strand
CTGGGCGAAGCCGCGCGTCGCGGCGATGCAGACATCATGCGCCTGCTGCTCAACGCCGGCGCCGATGCCAACGAAGCCAACGCAGAAGGTCAAACTGCACTCATGGAAGTGGCGCGCACCGGCAATCTGGCTGCGGCCACGCTGCTGCTGCAACACGGCGCCAAGATAGATACGCGAGAACGCTGGGGCGGCCAAACCGCACTGATCTGGGCCGCGGCGCAAAATCAGCCGGCGATGATCAAGCTGCTGGTTGCCAAAGGTGCCAACGTTAACGCCCGCGCCACAGTGCGTGACTGGCAACGTCGTGTGACTGCCGAAGGCCGCCCCAAAGACATGAACCGTGGCGGCATGACGCCACTACTGTATGCCGCACGCGATGGACACTTGGACTGTGTGCGCGAGTTGTTGCGCCTTAAAGCGCAAGTGGATCTAGCCGATCCCGACGGCACCACACCGCTGCTATTGGCGCTTATGAACGGTCATTGGGATGTCGGCAAAACACTGATCGATGCCGGCGCTGATGTGAACCAGTGGGACTTCTATGGTCAGTCGCCGTTGTACATGGCCGTCGATATGAAAACGCTGCCAGCCGGTGCACGGGTTGAGCTGCCCGGCATGGACGCCTTGAGTGGCGTCGACATGATCAAGCTGCTGCTGGCCAAGGGTGCCAATCCCAATATGCAGCTCAAGTTGCGGCCGCCCTATCGGCAGGCGGTCTTCGACCGCAATGCAGACTTCGCGCTGATTGCCGGTTCCACGCCCTTGCTGCGCGCTGCAGTGGCAGCAGACGTGGAAACGATGCAAGTGCTACTGGCTGCGGGTGCCAAGGTCGACCTGCCTAACGAGGAAGGCGTCACGCCTTTTATGGCGACAGTGTCGGCATCGGGTACACGCGGCAAACTCAAGACTGAAGAGCAAGCTAATGAAGCACTGACGCTGTTGCAGTCTGCCGGTGCAGATGTAAACGCCGGTGGCAGTCGCGGCCTGACTGCGGCGCACAGCGCTGCCAACCGGGGCTGGAACAACACGCTGGCGCTGTTGGCCAGCTTCAAAGCCAATCTTGATGCAGCAGAGGTCGACAAGCTGACACCCATCGACTATGCGCTGGGTCGCAGCCGTGTGGGCTTTCTGCAAACCAAACCGCCCGTGCGCACTGACACTGCCGCAGTGCTGCGCAAGCTTGGCGCCACTGCCGAAAACGCCAACTTGCCACCCTGGCCCGGCGTGCCCACTCCAACGCTGACTGCAAAAGTACCCGAATGAACCAAGACAGCCGACGCCACTTTTTAAAACTGACAGCCAGCAGCGCCGCACTCTGGTCAGTCGGTGGTGCAGTAAGCGCCGCACTGGCGGCGCGCAGCGAACCGCTGGTGCAGTCCGCATTGGCCGATGGTTTACTGCTCATCAGTGGTGCCGGCGGCAATGTGCTGGCACTGCGCAGCAACGACGGCTTGATGCTGATCGACGGCGGCAACACAGCGCGCAGCGGCGAGCTGCTGGCCACTGCGCTTAAGGCCACTGGCACGCGCAAGTTGCACACACTGTTCAACACGCACTGGCATCCCGATCAAACCGGCCTCAACGAGCGTGCCGGCAAAGACGGCGCGCGCATTATCGCGCACGAGAACACCCGTCTATGGCTCACGCGCAAGCTCACCACTGAGTGGCTGAGCGGCAGCTATGGTCCACTGCCTGTTAAGGCGCTGCCCAACAGCAGTTTCTATACACGCGAGTCGCTGAGCTTCGGCGATCAACCCATCGAGTACGGACATCTGGGGCAGGCGCATACCGACGGCGACCTGTTTGTGCACCTCAAGAAAGCCAATGTACTGGTAGCCGGCGGCTTGCTATCAACCGAAGGTTGGCCGGTGATGGATTGGCAGACCGGCGGCTGGATAGGCGGTTTAGTCGGTGGTATCGACCGGCTGCTTAAACAAGCGGATGACGCCACACGCATCGTGCCCGCCAATGGTGCGCTGATCGGCAAGGCCGATCTGCAAGCGCACCGCGACATGTACTTCACCGTGTTCGACAACTTGGTCAAGTTGCTGGTCAAAGGGCTGGGGCCCGATGAAGTGGTGGCCCTCAAACCCGCACAGGCCTTTGAGGCCAAGATGGGTAACTCCGATGTCTTCGTACGAGCATCGTTCAAAAGCCTGTGGGGCCATTACGCCCCTGACGCCTGAGGATTCATCATGAAGCACTTACTGACTGTCACTGCCACCGTTACTGCACTGCTGTGCCTCAGCGCTGTGGCCAGTGCTGCACCGGCGGCCACTCCGGTTGCTGCAGCCCAGGTTGATGCAGCCGCCGCTGCCGCGGGCGCCTGCCCGGCGTTTCTGAACCACGAGTTTCGCAAGCTGCGCAGCAGCGGTAACGTCAACGTGTGCCGCGACTTTGCGGGTAAGCCGTTGCTGATCGTCAACACCGCCAGCCACTGCGGCTACACACCGCAGTTCAAAGGCCTGCAGGCGCTGCACGAAAAGTACAAAGACAAGGGCTTAATCGTGATTGGCTTTCCGTCTGATGACTTTCAGCAAGAAGCCAAAGACGAAGCCGAGACTGCCGAGGTGTGCTTTTTAAACTATGGCGTGACGTTCACCATGTTGTCGCCCACGGTGGTCACCGGTCGCAATGCCAACCCGGTGTTTGCAGAGTTGGCGCGCCAGCAACGTCAGCCAGGCTGGAACTTCAACAAGTACCTGGTTACACCGCAGGGCAAAGTGACTGCCTACTTTGACAGCAATGCAACGCCCGACTCAGCGCAACTTAATCAAGCCATCGGTGCGCTGCTGCGTTGAGCGTCAATGCGCCTCGCGCGCCGGATCGTAATCCGGCCGCACAGTGTTCTTCTTAGTGGCGACTTCAAACTGCTCCGGATAAAACTGCGTGAAGGTCCACTCCACGGCGGCATTTTGACGGTGACAGGTATAGCAAGCCTCGGTACGCGGTAACGCAGCCACCGCCGTCTTGGCAGCTTGTGGTGTACCAAAATCAAAATAGGCCCAGCCTCCCTCAGGGAAGTGCTTGCTGTCTTTGACCGACGCTTCGACCACCACGACCTCGCCTTGCGTGCGGCCTTGCACATTGATGGACTGCGCCTCTAACGCACGACGCACCTCGAGTACAAACACCGTGCCCTCGGGCCATACACCGGTCTGCATGAAGCCGCGCCAGGCTTCTGGCTTAACAAACACATTGGTGAACGGTGCCGGGCGGCCATCGGCTTGTCCCGCCGCGCCATAGGCCATGCCGAGGCCACTGGTGAGAAACACCCATTGGCGATAGTCGGCAGGTCGCTGCAACGCGCCGCTGGCGTCGAACTGTGGCGCATCAGCGGCTGTAGCTACGGCGCACAGCGCACTGGCCAGCAGCGCGATCGCAAATTGAGTAATGGCTTTCATGCGCAGACCCTGTCAGTTATTGATGGCGATGACTTTGCCGTTGGCACCAATCCACGCGGCGCCGTTGGCCAGCATCGCACCCTGATCCCGGACAAACAAATGCCGCGGGATGTCGGCCAGCAGTGCATCGCGATAGGCCTGCGTGAACACTGCCTCATACACAGTGATCAGTGCTGCGGCATCTGCAACGCGTTGGCGCTTGCCATGAACGCTAACGGTGATCGGATAGCGCAGCGCAGCGGCCACCGCAGCTTTGTCACCGGCTTTGATACCGCGCCAGAAACGCGCAGCACCGGCATTGACCACCTCGTCATCGCGCACACCGATGGCACCATAGCGTCTGCCCAGTCCGCCACTGGTAGCGCCTTCTGTGCGCAGATACACACTCAACGGTTCGCCGACGGGCTGGCCGTTGGTGTCAGCTTTGCGCCACTGGCCGGCGATCACATCGCAGCTCAGCGGACTATCGCCATACGTATTACCCGGATCACGCTCCGGAAACGTTACGTCAAAACGTCCGGTGATATGCCCCTTGGCATCCTGCTCTTGCAGGATTAGTCGACTTGCATCGGCCAGAGTGCCCGCCACGCGCAGATCGCGCAGCGAACTGGCATAGGTATAGACGCCCTGCACCTGCGTGCCCGAGAACACCAGCACCATGCGGACGGGGTGCTTGCCAGCCAGCGTGCCGATGTAGTTCCACAGCCGGCCCGGCTCGTCGCGCACACAGGCCGCCTGAGCTGTCGAGGCGCACAGCGCCATCAACAGCAGCAAGGCAGCAGGCAGGCGGTCAGACCAGTTCGTCGACCATCGAGCCAGCAGTGACAGGGTCGGCAGAGACTGCATCGGTAACCGCGGCGATCATTTGTTGAGCGGAGTACACCTTAGCCGCATCCGACAGGTCTGCACCAGTGTTGTCTTGTGTTTGATTAGCAGCCACCGCAGCGGCAGCGATGTCTTCTGCGCCAGGCGCGGCCGTGGAGATTGGTGCCTGCGCGGCCGAATAAACTTGCGAGCTGCTGGTACTGGTCGTCGGAGACATAGAGATGAACATGGCAAGGACCTCGTTGTGTTGGCGAGGCGGTTGCTGCTCCGCGCCCGCGGGGCAGACTGCCTGCGTAAACGGTAACGGCAGCTGGCAGGCACAACTTTAGGGCTGGTTTTACATAGCGCGTCGCGGATTACAAATCGCTGAGAATCATTTGGCCGCTGCACCTGGCGTAGCAGACAGCCGGCCTTTGCGCTGCAGAGCTGAATCTTGCTGCGCACGACGCTTGGCCTTGTCAAAGTCTGGGTTGGGAATCATGAAAAGCTTTCTTGCCAAAGCCGCAGGTCCCGGTGCCTGCCCGGCTCGCTCGCCGGTCACAGCAACAGCCAACGCGTTGACCTCTGCTGCCACAGAGCCGGTGAGCGTGCAGCGGTACAGACGACCCACGACCACCTCGCCAAACTGACAAGCCGCTGGTGCGGCCTCGATGGCATTGGGCAGCTCGACCCTGACGTTATGAAACGCCAACCGCGGCGTGAGAGCGAGCTCTGCGCTAATCGGCCGGCCAGCAGTGACTTTGATGACTGCGCCGAGATCAGCGCCATCGTCCTGGGCCAGCGTTGGCATGGCAGGCATCAGCAGCACGAAAAAGCAGACCAAACCACTAACACGCATAGCAGCAGTGTGTCTTTGCATTAGTCCGCCCTGGTAGTTAGGTTCATGATTAGGGGCTCACGGTGATGGACCAGCACTGCTCTGCCGGTGCCGCAGCAGCTTGGCTGCACGATGTAACGTTCTCTGCAAAAGAACTGCGCGTTACCGAGCAATCGCCGATGGCAGCCCAAGTGCCACTACTGGGCAACACTACGTTACGTGTAAAGGTTTTGCTGCCCGGTACGAAGTAGTCACTCTGCTCCGCGGTGGCCGGGTCCGTCGTTGTGAGCAGGGGCACCGAATCTGCAGGACCAGTAACCGTCACAGAATGCGAACGACCATCGCCAATCACTCGCAGGTAGCGAGTATTCCCGAGCTTGTTGTAGTCATTTTTAACACCCACTGAACACACCGATGTCGTGGTACCTGGTGCCACACGAGTAAACACCGGCAACGTCTGCGCCGCAGTGAGGCTACCCAGTTTTTGCTCGACAGTGGCCCATTCATCATTGCCCACCAAGGTGATGTTCAGGGTTGTGCCCAGCGCATCGATTGCAGAGGCGACTGCAGGCTGCTGTGCTTTTAGCAGCTTGCCGTAAGCCCAGACGTTAGGCATCCACACACCCTGCTGCCAGGCAGTACCAAACAGCGGCGCCAGAATGGCTTGCGTGGATAGTTTTATGCTGCCCGCAGGGTCCTGCAGCGACCACAGCAAACGCGCGATGCTCATCTCTTGATACCAGCCGACCGGTGAGCCGCTGATCGGCCCGGAGATATCGTAGTTATTGTCGATCAACGTACCGCTATAAGGATAGATCCTTGCAGGTCGTGATCGCCCCGTAACCAGCGACGGCACTGCATCTGCAAAGCCCTCTTCCCAGGCCAGAGCAGGGTCTTGTTCAGACTGCGCAGAGTGCGAGCCGCCCGGCTGATAGCTGCGGGTTCTGCTGGCTTGCACATAGTGAAACGTCTCATGTAACACCGATGAGGTGCTCAGCTCGGACAGTGCGGCAGCCTGGCTGCCAGAGAGAAACATGATGTTGTCAGCAACCCAGGCGCCCGTGGTTTTGCCGGCGGTATCGATGGCTTTGTAATACGAACTGAACCACGCGGAATTGGATGTCAGCCCGGCATCAAAGTCATCTGTGGCACTGGTTGAACCACCGGCGTTGCTGATGCTCCACAGCACGGTAAAGTCCGGTGACGCGGCTGCCCCGGCACCCCCAGCAGCAATCTTGGCAACAGCCTCCAAGCTGTTGACTAACGCAAGCACGTTATACGGGCCAGACACTCTATTGGCATCAATCAGCTTGCTGGTAGTTCTGTCCCAGCCCAGACCCGCAGTCAGCGTCAGCGTTTGTGACACTTTCTTAAGATCGGCCACATAGTCGGTATAGCGATCTGCATAGGGCTCATAGCGCGTGCGCACGGTGCTCGCCGCGGTGTTGAGCGGCCGCGTGTTGTTAACCACCCACAAGTCAAAGTTATTCGCGTTGCGCGATTTTGAGCGGATCACCGGCGTGTACTTGATGGCAGCAGACAGACCACTGAACAGCACTTCGCCATTGGCATCGGCATAGCTGCTTGCCGCCACTGTGCCGTCGGCGCGTTGCAACTCAATCCAGACATAGGGAATAGCGGTGACAACCGGGTTGGCCCAATTGGGCACCAGGTAGCCGGTGCTTGGAGAGATCACAGCGGCGCCCAATGCTTCGTATTTAGCCGACACCAGCAAGCTGTAGGTGGGCGACACGGTGACTGTCACGCTGCCGCTAACAGGCGTTGCAAACACTGGGTTCGTGCACGCCACACCAAGTGCCGCGGTGCTAGTCAGCGCAGCAGAGACCTGGGTACCCGATGTCGCCAGTGTGCCGGTCAGTGCGCCTGTCGGCGTGCAAGTCTTGGCGTTCTGGCTGCTCCACGTCACTGCCACCGCGGCACCGGTGAGTACGTTGGTACTGTCGGCACTTACGGTGACCGTGGGCGCTTCCCATATTGTCAGTGCGGCAGTGGCCGTGGCCGTGCCACCTGCGCCGCTACAACTGATGTTGTAGGTGCCAGCCTTGGCTGTCGTGATCGACTGGGAACCGGACGCAGCCAGTGCGCCAGACCATGAGCCACCCGCCGTACAGCCCGTGGCATTTTGCGAGGACCAGGTGAGCGTAACTGTAGTGTTGACCGCTGCATCAACGGTGGATGCCGTCAGCGTAGCGGCCGGCGCTGGTGTTGGCGTAGAGGGCGGCGTGTTGCCGCCGCTAGTGCCGCCGCCACCACAACCATGCAAGGCAAGCACTAGAAACAAAACGCCAGCGCTGCGGCTGACTGATCCAAATCGAACCAACAGTGCTGAGTGCATGAGACATCCAGAGTGGGCGATCTACTTGCCATCCACTCTAATCCCTCAAGGGCTCAGTTGTTTAGGCCGTGGTTAGACGTAGCGGTCCACCTTGCTGCCAATAGTGCGCTTGTAGGAAGGCAGGATGGTCTCCGACCCATCAGACGAGTCCAGAGATTCCGACGTAGCTTTAGACTTGCCAACCTCGGCCTCAGCAGTGGCCATCTGCGGCGAATCAACCGCCGACAAAGTACTAAGCGTAGCCGCATCGGCCTCCGCTGGGCCTTCCGGCTTGGCAGCTGACTGCAACCGCATGGCACCGCCGCCGCCACCCTTGCCACCGCGAGGGCCACCGGCAAAAGCACCGTTCTTCACTGCAGTCTGGATATCCTGCTTGGTGACAACGCCGTTAGCCTTGACGTCGACAGCCATGAACTGTGCGAGTGCCTTTTCGGCAGAGATGCCATTGACCGTCATACCCTTGACGAACTCGTCCTTGGTAATCGCGCCATCCTGATTAGAATCGAACTTGGCGACCATGCCATTGGCGATGCGTGCCGCCAGTTGGGCGACATCGGGAATGCCTTCGGTAGGCTGCAGCTGCTTATTACTGACTGACAATTTCATTGTCGTGTCCTATTTGCGGTTGTAAGTCGCTAACGACAACCGCTTAAGGAACTTTAGGCCCGAGGCTCACGCGCTCGGGCCCTATGTCAAATGCAGGGTGCTTCAGTGCGCAGTCTTGCGCCGGAAAGCCAAAAACACGTTGCCTGCGCCCTGTCCGCCCATCAGCCCATAGCCCGAGTTAACAAAAACCAGGCCATTAGTGGCGACGATAGATGCGTTGTCGATGCCACCGCCCTTGCCGGCGATGCCATTGATGCCTTCATAGGTGTGAGCTGTATCGTATTGGAACAGCACTTCACCGGTGGCGGCGTCAAAAGCGCGCAGCAAACCATCGGCGCTGCCTTCAACCACTGCGCCATCGATCAGCGTGGCCGCACCGGTCAGACCGATGTTGCGGCAGTTAGGAACCCGCTTGGACCTGTCGCCACCGCACTCGGGCTTGGACTCATAGGACCAGCGTACCTGCCCGTCTTCCACGCGCACCGCATGCAGGCCGGGCACCTGATTCGGATCGGTGCCATCGGGACCGGGGAAGCTGTGGATGGGCACATAGACCGATGTGCCGTCATAGGTCATACCCCAGTGAATGCCACCGACCGGCGAGCCCTTGCCGAACTCGCGGTTCCACACCAGCTTGCCGGTGTCGGGGTTGATGGCCCACAACATGCCGGACTTCTGGCCGGCGAGCAGCAGGTCACTGCCATCGGCACGCTGCGCCAGGATGAACGTGGCGCCGAAGTCATGGTCAAGCATGCGGCCTTCTTTGGGGCAGTTGAGCCCATTGGGGCGGCGCATGCAGGCTGTCAAAAACAGATCGTCTGGCGTGGCCTGATAGCGCCAACGCAGCTTGCCGGTCTTCATGTCCAGCGCCAGCACCGCATCGGTGGTGGGTGCGATAGGTGCTGAAGTGGCCTCACCCGTGCCTACATAAATGAGCCCGCGCTTGGCATCCAGCAGTGGTGAGTTCCAGATAGGTGCGCCAGACGGACCCCACATCATCTGGCCATCACCGCGATCACGCACAGGCTTGGCGTCTTCCATGGTGTGATAGGTCCACAGCTTGCGGCCTGTGCGCAGGTCCAGCGCATAGAACGCACCGTGTGTGGTGCAGCACAGGTGTTTGTCATCGCCGCCGAAGTTCAGCTCGGAAGCGGACAGCGGCGCAAACACCCGATCACCAAAGATGACCGGCGTGCCGGTGGCATTAGACAGATTGGTAAGACCGATCTGCGTCTTCCACAACAGCTTGCCGTTGGTGGCATCCAGCAGCTGAATGCGCGTGGCCACATCGTTAAAGACCAGCACGCTACGGCCCGTGCCGGGCATCTTGCCGATGCTGACACCCGAACGCAGCGGCACATCACTGGTATAGGTCCAGTGGATGCAGGGCGTGTCACCACCCACATCTAAAGCGAACAAACGGCCGTTATCACCCACGGGCAGGAACAGCACATTGCCGATGACGGCCGGTTGGGAGCGCATGGTGGTAGCACCGGGGAAAGCCAGTGCCCAAGCCAGTTCCATGTCTTTAAAGTCGGCCGTGGCCAAGCCAGACTGCTGGCGCGTCAGCGCACGCGTGTTGCGCGCATCAAAGCCAAAGCCGTTGACCTTGACTTGCGCTTTAAGGTCCAGCTTGCGCTCGGGTCCGCACTGCATGCGCTTGATCCACGCATCGTCGAGCACCTGGCGACCGACCACAAAGTCGATCAACGTGCCGAGCTGCTGCTCATTGAGGCCTGTGGCCTGCTGCTTCATCTTGCCCTGCGTCAGGGCAAAGTGAATAGTGCCGTGGCGCATAGCGCGCAGCGCCGCAAACGGCACAGCGCGCATCTCGCTGGGTTTGTCATGGCAGGCGCCGCAACGCTCGTCATAAATCTTTTTGCCGGGATGATTGGGATCGGCCGGACCGCTGCCGCCACCAAAGTTGGGCATGGCGTCTTGGGCCACTGCGGTAGAAACCGCTGTCATCGATGCCAATCCCAGTGCCAAAGCCATCGCCGCAAGGCCGCTTTTGATGCGCATGCTGTCGATCCCCCTCATTTTGTGCGTCGAGTGTAGCGCGGTGCGTGGCGGCGGTCAGGCATCCAGCGAGCTCAAAAACCGCTGCGCGTCCTCGCGGATCTGCGCCAGCCGCGCCGTATCCATGTTTTGCAACGACCGGTAGGGCATGGCCAGGCGCACATTGCCAGCTAGCTTTTCGCGGTTGCGCAGCAAAAAGTCCCAGTACAGGTAGTTGAAGGG
>CANFSB010000070.1 GCA_947449495.1 Pseudomonadota bacterium | reverse complement strand
TTCCTCGGTGCCGGCTGGAATGTCATCAAGGTGCTGTGGGGCAACCGCTGGGATCCGCTGCTGGCCAAGGACACCAATGGCGTGCTGCGCAGCGTCATGGAAAGCACCGTCGACGGTGAGTTCCAGACCTTCAAGGCCAAGGGCGGCGCGTATACGCGCGAACATTTCTTCGGCAAGCATCCCGAACTCAAGGCACTGGTGGCGCATCTGACCGATGACGACATCTGGCGTTTGAACCGTGGCGGCCACGATGCGCAGAAGGTCTATGCGGCCTATGCCGCAGCTGTGGCGCACAAGGGCCAGCCCACTGTCATCCTGGCGCACACCGTCAAGGGCTATGGTCTGGGCAAGGCTGCAGAAGGCCAGATGGTGGCGCACCAGCAGAAGAAGATGGATGCCGAGTCCATCCGCCGCTTCCAGGAAGTGTTCCGTCTGCCGCTGAGCGAAGAGGACATCGCCAAGTTCAACTTCGTAAAGCCCGCAGCAGACAGCGAAGAGATCCAGTATCTGCAGTCGCGTCGTGCAGCGCTGGGCGGCTATCTGCCGCAGCGCATCACCGATGTTCCTGCGTTGCAGGTGCCGCCGCTTGAAACCTTCAAAGCGTTGCTTGAAGGATCGGGCGATCGCGAAATCTCAACCACGATGGCCTTCGTGCGCATGCTCACTGCGTTGCTCAAAGATAAGAGCATCGGCCCGAACATCGTGCCGATCGTTCCTGACGAAGCACGCACCTTCGGTATGGAAGGTCTGTTTCGCCAGATCGGCATCTATTCTTCTGTGGGTCAGCTGTACACGCCGCAAGACGCTGAACAGCTCATGTCTTACAAAGAAGACAAAAAGGGCCAGATGCTCGAAGAGGGCATCAACGAAGCCGGTGCCATCTGCTCATGGATCGCTGCCGGCACGGCCTATGCCAACCACGGCCGCAGCATGGTGCCGTTCTACATCTACTACTCGATGTTCGGCTTTCAGCGCGTGGGCGATTTCATCTGGGCAGCAGGCGACATTCAGGCCCGCGGCTTTTTGATGGGCGCCACCGCCGGCCGCACCACGCTGGCGGGCGAGGGCCTGCAGCACCAGGACGGTCACAGCCAGATCGTGGCCACCACCGTGCCCAACTGCCGTGCCTACGATCCGGCTTGGGCCTATGAGCTTGTGGTCATCATCCACGATGGCATGCAGCGCATGTATGTCGAGCACGAGAACATCTTCTATTACCTCTCGGTGATGAACGAAAACTATGTGCAGCCGGCCATGCCGGCGGGCGCAGAGCAGGGCATTTTGAAGGGCGGTTATCTGATGCGCCCGGGTGCCAAGGGCAAGCTGCGAACCACGCTGCTGGGTTCGGGCACCATCCTGCGCGAAGTGCTGGCTGCTGCCGAGATCCTCGAAGCCGACTACAACGTCGCCGCCGATGTGTTCTCGATCACCAGCTTCAGCGAGCTGCGCCGCGAGGCCCTGAACGTTGAGCGCGACAACCTGCTCAACCCGGGTCGCAAGGCCCAAGTGCCTTACGTGCAGACGCTGTTTGCCCAGCACACGGCGCCGGTCATCGCTGCCACCGACAACATGCGGTTGGTCCCCGACCAGATCCGTCAGTGGATCGAGCCGCGTTACGTCACGCTGGGCACTGATGGCTTCGGCCGCAGTGATGGTCGTGCGGCGCTGCGCAGTCACTTCGAGGTCGATCGTCGCTTCATCGTGCTGGCGGCGCTCAAGGCGCTGGCCGATGACGGCACTCTCGAAGCGTCGGTTGTCGAAAAGGCTATTGGCAAACTGGGTATCGACCCGGCCAAGGCCAATCCGCTGAACAGTTAAAGGATCGAGCGCGTGTCGCAGTCAATCGATGTCGTTGTGCCCGATATGGGCAGTTTTGCCGAGGTCGGCGTGGTCGAGGTGCTGGTCAAGCCAGGCGATCGCGTCGAACTCGACACGCCGCTGGTCACGCTCGAAACCGAGAAGGCCACCATGGATGTGCCATCCACCACGGCAGGTATCGTCGAGGCGGTGCATGTGGTGGCAGGTGGCAAAATTTCCGCGGGTGGTCGTGTGGTCACGCTGCGTGTTGACGCTGCTCCTGTAGCCGAGCCCGTAGCGGCTGCTGCACCGGTTGCCGCTGTCGTAGCGGCCGAGGTGGTTTCGGTGGGTGTCACCGTGCCGGATATGGGCAGCTTTGCCGAAGTCGGTGTGGTCGAGTTGCTGGTCGCAGTAGGCGACACCATCGAGATCGACACACCTCTGGTCACGCTCGAAACCGAAAAGGCCACCATGGACGTGCCGTCCACTGTGGCTGGTGTGGTCGAGCAGGTGCATGTCAGCAAGGGTGGCAAGGTGTCTGCTGGCGGTCTCGTGGCCACCATTCGCAGTACCGTTGTACCGGCTGCTGCCCCGGTTGCGGCAGTGCCCGTTGCTGTGGCTGCGCCAGTGGCTGCAGCGGTGGCAGCACCAGTCAAGGCCGCAGCTCACGCTGCGCCTGCGGCATTGCCGCCGATCAGCGAGGCGGGGTTCTCCAAGGCCCATGCCGGTCCGTCAGTACGCAAACTGGCGCGCGAACTGGGTGTGGACCTGGGGCGCGTCAAGGGCAGTGGTCCGCGCTCGCGCATCACTCACGATGACGTCAAAGCCTGGGTCAAACAGGCATTGGCCGGTGGCGGTGGCGGTGGCGGTGGCGCTGCCCTCCCGTCTGTGCCGCAGGTCGACTTTGCGGCCTTTGGTGCGGTGGAGCTCAAGCCGCTTAATCGCATCCAGAAAATTTCCGGTCCGCGTCTGCATGCAAGCTGGGTCAACCTGCCGCATGTGACGCAGTTTGATGAGGCCGACGTTACTGAGCTGGAAGCAACGCGCAACCGTCTCAAAGACGCGGCAGCGGCCAAGGGCGTTAAGCTCACGCCACTGGCGTTCATCATCCGCGCCTGCGTGCATGCACTGCAGCAGTATCCGCAGTTCAATGCGTCGCTCGATGCATCGGGCGAGAACATTGTGCTCAAGAAGTACATGCACATCGGCTTTGCAGCCGATACGCCCAATGGCTTGTTGGTGCCAGTGATTCGCGATGCCGACAAAAAGGACATCTACCAGATCGCCCTCGAACTAGCCGACCTGTCTGCCAAGGCGCGTGATGGCAAGTTGAGCGGTGCGCAGATGCAGGGCGGCTGCTTTACGGTGTCGAGTCTGGGTGGCATTGGTGGTACGGCGTTCACGCCGATCATCAACGCGCCTGAGGCCGCCATCCTGGGTGTGTCGCGCACGCAGACCAAGCCGGTGTGGAAGGACGGTACGTTTGTGCCGCGGCAGATGTTGCCGCTGTCGCTCTCGTATGACCATCGCATCATCGATGGTGCCGCGGGCGCGCGCTTCTCTACGGCGCTGGCGCAGGCGCTGGCCAACCCCAGCATGCTGACCGAGGCGATCCCTTGAGCCAGACAGATATCAGTGTCCCGGACCTGGGCAATTTCGATACGGTCGCGGTGGTAGAAGTGTTGGTCAAGGTAGGTGAGGTCGTCGACGTCGACACACCGCTGATCACGCTCGAAACCGAAAAAGCCACGATGGACGTGCCGTCGAGTGCTGCAGGCACCATCACCGAGTTGCTGGTCAAGGCCGGCGACAAAGTCGGCAAGGGCACAGTCATTGCGCGCCTGACGGGTGCCGATGGTGTAGCGGCACCAGCAGTTGCCGTGGCGGCAGCGCCTGCTGCGCCGGTTGCTGCTGCGGCGCCCGTTGCAGCGCCAGTGGCGGCCAGCGACGAGCCAGCCGATCGCACCGTCGAACTGTTAGTGCTCGGTGCTGGTCCCGGCGGCTATACCGCTGCGTTCCGTGCTGCAGACCTGGGCCTCAAAGTCACGATGATCGAGCGCTGGGACAGCCTCGGCGGCGTTTGCCTGAATGTCGGCTGCATACCTTCCAAGGCGCTGCTGCATGCCGCCAAGGTCATCGACGAGAGCGCGCACATGTCCGCTCACGGCGTCAGCTTTGGCGCACCGCAAATCGATCTGAACAAGCTGCGTGGCTGGAAAGACAGCGTCATCAAAAAGCTCACAGGCGGCCTTACGGGGCTGGCCAAGCAGCGCAAGGTGGAAGTGGTGCACGGTGTGGGTCGCTTTGTCAGCCCGCACGTCATCGAAGTCACCGCAGACAATGGCGTCACCACACGCATCGGCTTCAAGCAGTGCGTGGTTGCGGCAGGTTCCGAGCCGGTCAAGCTGCCGTTTGTCCCCAATGATCCGCGCATCATCGATAGCACCGGTGCACTTGAGTTGGCTGGCATCCCGGCGCGCATGCTGGTCATCGGCGGCGGCATCATTGGTCTTGAGATGGCCTGCGTGTATGACGCGCTGGGTGCCAAGGTCAGCGTGGTCGAGCTCACCGATCAGCTGATGCCCGGTGCCGACATCGATCTGGTGCGGCCGCTCGAGAAGCGTCTCAAGGCGCGCTACGACAAGATCATGCTGGGCACTAAGGTCACGGGTGTGGAAGCGCTGCCGGAAGGCATCAAAGTCACCTTCGATGCGGCCGGCAAGGCCAGCAGCGAACTCTACGACCGCGTGTTGGTGGCAGTGGGTCGCGTGCCCAATGGTCGCCTTATCAATGCGGCTGCCGCAGGCCTGCAGGTCAATGAGCGCGGCTTTATTCCGGTCGACAAGCAGATGCGCACCAACGTGCCGCACATCTTTGCCATTGGCGATATCGTCGGTCAGCCCATGCTGGCGCACAAAGCCACACATGAGGCCAAGGTTGCCGCTGAAGTGGCAGCGGGGCACAAGGCGTTCTTTGATGCGCGTGTCATTCCGTCGGTGGCTTACACCGATCCCGAGGTGGCTTGGGTCGGCGTTACCGAAAACCAAGCCAAGGCGCAGGGTCTGGCCATCCGCAAGGCTGCTTTCCCTTGGGCCGCCAGCGGGCGCTCGCTGTCTAACGGTCGTGATGAGGGCATCACCAAGCTGATCGTCGACGCTGCCAGCAACCGCGTGATCGGTGGCGGCATTGTCGGCTCCAACGCCGGCGAGCTGATCGCCGAGGTTGGACTGGCCATCGAGATGGGTGCCGATGCTGCCGATGTCGGGCTCACCATTCATCCGCATCCCACGTTGTCTGAGACGGTGGGCATGGCAGCTGAAGCACTCGAAGGCTCACTCACCGATCTATACATGCCTAAGCCCAAGTAAGGGCAAGGCGCACACAACACCCCGCCGAAGCGGGGGAAGGCCCAGCACATGAAGCATGCATATTCACTCCTGCTGCTGGGCGCTGGCCTGGCTGGTATTGCGGCGCAGGCCGCAGTGCCGCCGCGCGACGTGCCATACGCGGGCGTCATCCAAGTTGAGGTTGATGCCACCGATCTGGCGCATCGCGTCTTGCAGGTCAACGAAACACTGCCGGCTAAGCCAGGCAAGCTGACGTTGCTGTATCCGCAGTGGCTGCCCGGCAACCATGCACCGCGCGGTCCCATTGATCAGATCGCCGGCTTGGTGATCCGTGCCAATGGCCAGACCTTGGCTTGGAAGCGTGACCCGCTGGATGTGTATGCCTTCGAAGTCGACGTGCCCAAGGGCGCTGCGCAACTCAACATCGCCTTTCAGGTGGCCACGCCGCTGAACTCGGATCAGGGGCGTGTGGTGATGACGCCGGCACTGACCAATGTGCAGTGGAACCAAGTAGTGCTGTATCCCGCCGGTTACTACAACAGCGCCATACAAGTGGCCTCGTCACTGCGCTTGCCTGAAGGGTGGCAGGTGGCCAGTGCCTTGCCCGCGCAGCGTGACGGCAGCGTGTACCGCTTTCAGCAGGCCTCGCTAGAAGAGTGGGTCGATTCACCGGTATTCAGCGGCCCCAACTACTTGCGTATCGATTTGGCACCCGGCCAGAAGATCCCGGTGGCAATGAATGTGTTTGCCGATCAGGCCAGCGATCTGGTGCCCACCCCGGCACAGATAGAGATTCATCGGCATTTGCTGCGTGAACTGTATGCAGCATTGGGTCAGCCCAGCTTTGATCATTATGAGTTGTTGGTGGCACTTACCGATCAACTAGGTGGTATCGGTCTGGAGCATCGTCGCTCTAGCGAGAACTCGCATGCGCCAACTTATCTGCGCAAGTGGGATGAGGGTGTGGGCCGCCATTACTTGCTGGCTCACGAGATGACGCATGCCTGGAACGGTAAGCGCCGGCGCCCAGCCGATTTGTGGACGCCACACTTCAACGTACCGATGCAGGACAGTCTGCTGTGGGTCTATGAAGGCATGACGCAATACTATGGTGACGTGATCGCCTCACGCGCTGGTCTTCACAGCTTGGAGTTTGGCCGCGAGGGATTGGCTGCTAATGCAGCGGTCTATGAGATTAAGCGTCCGGGCCGCCAGTGGAGGTCGATGCTCGATACGACCAATCAGCCGATCGTCACTGCGCGTCGGCCGCTGGCTTGGACCAGCTGGCAACGTACCGAAGACTATTATTCCGAAGGTGCATTGCTGTGGCTGGAAGTAGATATGCGTTTGCGCGGACTCACCGGCGGACAGCGTAGCTTGGATGACTTTGCGCAGCGCTTTTTTGGGGCAGCACCAGACAAGGGCGTGGTGTCCACCTACCGCTTTGATGATGTGGTGCGTACGCTCGAAGCTGTTGCACCCAACAACTGGGGCGCGTTTCTTGATGCGCGCGTCAATGGCATCGCGCAGCCTTTGCAGGGGTTGCAGCAGGCAGGACTCAAGCTGGTCTACAACGACACGCCTAATTTGGCAGTTAAGGATGGCGAGCGTAATCGCACCGACTTGAGCTTTGGCTTGGGTCTGTCGGTGGCTGGCACCGGAGTGATCAGCGAAGTGGTGTGGGACAGCCCTGCATTCAAGGCGGGTCTGTCTGCCGCAGGCACTACGCTGGTGGCCGTCAATGGCCGCGCGTTCTCCGCCGACGTGCTCAAGGATGCTGTGATCAAGGCCAAAGACGGCGGCCCGCTCGACTTGCTGGTGCGTACCGGCGATCGCTATCGCACCGTCAGTGTGGAGTGGCGCGGTGGGTTGTACTACCCGCACCTGGAAGTCATTGCCGGTGCGACCGATCGACTCAACGACGTACTCAAGGCGCGCGCGCCCTGACTACACGTCATAGTTTGCGCAGGCGCTCCAGATAGGCCTGTTCGTCCGGCGCGCGGCCTGCGCGCTGGGCATCCCATAAGGTGGTGGCCAGCACTTCAATCATGAGGTGCTCGGCTGAGTGCGTGTCACCGCAGCGTTTGAGCAGCCGCGCATGGACCGCCTCGATGCCAGCGGGACGACGCGTGGCCAACTGCTCACGCAGCCCCAGATGCAGTCCCATATGCAGGAACGGATTGGTCTGCCCCTGTTCGACCGTGTAGGGCCGGTGCAGTGCATCGGGTGTGGCCAGCAGCGGCTGGTACTCGGGATGCAGCGCGATGACATCAGCGATAGCTGCGTCCAGCGGTTCGAGCGGCAGCAATTGCAGGCGTCGCTGCCAGGCATCAAACCAGCGCTGTCGCAGTGCATCGCGACTGTCATTGGCAAAGAACATCAGACGGCATCCTCGCGAGTTTTGCCTTTGAAGGTGCACCACTGTGCCACCGCGCATTGAGCGCAGCGCGGCTTGCGCGCTATACACACATGACGCCCGTGCAGGATGAGCCAATGGTGCGCATCGTGCAGATACTGGGGTGGCGTGGTCTTGAGTAGTTTGCGCTCGACAGCCAAGACGGTTTTGCCCGGTGCGATGCCGGTGCGATTGGCAACGCGAAACACATGCGTATCGACTGCGATGGTGGGTTCACCGAAGGCCACGTTGAGTACTACGTTGGCGGTTTTGCGACCGACACCGGGCAGTGCTTCCAGTGCGGCACGATCGTGGGGCACCTGCCCGTCATGCTGCTCGATGAGGATGCGCGCGGCGGCAACTAAGTTGGCGGCCTTGGCGTTGTACAGGCCGATACTGCGCACAAAGGGCGTCAGGCCCGCCACACCCAACGCCAGTAATTGGTGCGGCGTGTTGGCCACCGGGAACAGTTTGCGCGTGGCGAGGTTGACGCTCTTATCGGTTGCTTGCGCTGACAGCGTCACGGCCACCACCAGTTCGTAGGGCGTGCTGTATTCGAGCTCTGTGCGGGGGCTGGGCGTGGTGGCGCGCAGTCCCTCCCAGATCGCCAGCCGGCGCGCTGCCGCTAGTGACATGCGCAGGTCAGCTGATCTTCATGCCCGGCTGCACGCCACTGTCGGCTGACAGCAGGAAGACGGTGTCGGGGCCGCCCTCGGCCTTGCCACTGGCACACAGCACCATGCCTTCAGAGATGCCAAAGCGCATCTTGCGCGGCGCCAGATTGGCGATGACCACCACGAACCGGCCGATGAGGTCTTCCGGCACATAGCTGGCGGCGATGCCTGAGAACACTTGGCGCTGGTGATCGCCCAAGTCGAGTTTGAAGCACAGCAGTTTGTCGGAACCCTCGACTCGGCTGCATTCGAGGACGCGTGCGGCGCGCAGGTCGAGCTTGGCGAAGTCATCGATAGTGATCATGGCGGGTTCCTGGGGCGTGGCTGCAACCGGCGCGGCTTTGGTAGCAGCTGGTGTGGCAGCGGCTGGTGTGCCAGCGGTTTTTGCTGCGGGCTTGGCGGGAGCAGACGGCGCAGCAGGCGTGGCCGGCGACACGACCAGTTGCTTGACCAAAGCCGGATCCAGGCGAGTGGCCAGCTGTGGGTATTTGCCGATGGCGCGACCGGTCAGTGGGGTCCCGACGCTGTCCCAGCTGGCGAATGCATCCTCTCCCAGCCAACCGGCTGCGGTCTGCGTAATGCGCGGCAGGATGGGCGACAGATACACCAGCAGTACGCGGAACAAGTTGATGGCCTGCGTCGCCACGGCACGTGCCTCGTCGCTGCGTGCCGGATCTTTGGCCATGATCCAGGGCTTTTGCTGGTCGACGTATTGGTTTGCCAAGTCTGCCAAGTGCATGACTTCGCGCACCAGTGCGGCCGTATCACGCGCTTCGTACAGACTGGCCAGATGCTCACGGCCCTCGATGAAGCGGGTGTACAGCGCAGTGTCGGGCAGCGTATCGGCCAGATGACCACCAGCACGCTCGATAAACGGTGCGCAGCGGCTGGCGATGTTGACCAGCTTGCCAACGATGTCGGAGTTCACCCGGGCAGTGAAGTCGTCGAGGCTCAAGTCGATGTCTTCGATGCCACCGGTGAGCTTGGCCGCAAAGTAGTAGCGCAGCGGCTCGCCGGGCAGCAGTTGCAGATAGCGGCTGGCAGTGATGAAGGTGCCACGCGACTTGGACATCTTGGCGCCGTCGACCGTCAGAAAGCCGTGTACGTGAACGGCAGTGGGCCGACGCAAGCCGCCACCGTGTAGCACGGCGGGCCAGAACAGCGTGTGAAAGTAGCTGATGTCCTTGCCGATGAAATGATGCAGCTCGGTGGCCGTCTCGGATTTCCACCAGTGGTCAAAGTCCAGGCCGCGCTTGGCGCACAGCGCGGCAAAGGCACCGATATAACCGATGGGTGCATCGAACCAGACATAGAAGTACTTGCCGGGTGCATCGGGCACCTCAAAGCCGAAGTACGGCGCATCGCGCGAGATATCCCAATCTTTGAGCCCGGCCTCGAACCATTCAGCAAGCTTGGCCTGCACAGACTCTTGCAGATGGCTGTCGGTCAGCCACTGGCGCAGCATCGTCTCGAAATCGCCTAGTTTGAAGAACAGGTGATCTGAATCGCGCAGCACCGGGGTGGTGCCGGTGACCGTGGACACTGCGTTTTTGAGATCGGCCGGAGCGTAGGTGGCGCCGCAGACCTCGCAGCTGTCGCCATATTGATCTGCTGCATCGCAGCGCGGGCAGTTGCCGCGCACATAGCGGTCTGGCAGAAACATGCCAGCCTGTTCGTCATAGGCTTGGCGTACCGAGCGGCGCGTGATGTGGCCTTTGTCGCGCAGCGTGTTGTACAGCGCGTAGGTGTGTTCGCGGTTCTCTGCCGAATGGGTGGAGTGGAAGTGGTCGTAACCGATCATGAAGCCCTCGTAATCGCGGGCGTGATCAGTGGCTGAGGCGGCTATCAGCTGCTCGGGCGTGATGCCTTCCTGCTGGGCGCGGATCATGATGGGCGTGCCGTGGGTGTCTTCGGCACAGACGAACAGGCAGTGATGGCCGCGCAGCTTCTGGAAGCGCACCCAGACGTCAGTCTGCACGGCCTCGATGATGTGGCCGAAATGCAGTGGCCCGTTGGCGTAGGGCAGGGCGTGGGTAACGAGGATCTGGCGCGACATGGCAAGTCCGGCATCAAGGGGAGGCCATTATCGCACGGACTGCCCGGCAGCTGCCGCCGCTCG
>CANFSB010000069.1 GCA_947449495.1 Pseudomonadota bacterium | reverse complement strand
GATATCAAGGTGCGTTCTGATGGCCAGATCGTCACCCTCAACAATGAACAGGTCTGGATGATCACCGAGCCGCAGCGTGATCCCTTTGCCGAACCCGACGACGAAATCGTCATTGATCCGGCCAGCCTCGGGTCCTTCCTTATGTCGCGCGCCAGTGGTGGTGCCAGCGTGCGGGTAAAACGGCTGCGCTGAGCGTGTTGCGCGGCGATTAAGTCGCCGCGCTATCTCCCGTTGATGCGTTGTCCGAGTTGGCCGCTGCGGTGGCTCGGCTGCTCAAAAGTGTGATTTGTGGCGGTGCGGCAGGGCGCTAAGCAGCGCAGCCTTGGCTCACGATGACCCGAGCGCCGCCATGAAACTCGTCGGAATACTCAACGAGCCGCCGTTCGACCCGATCAGCTGGTCTGGCACAGCCCGTTATTTTTTCTCCGCGTTACAGCGCGCCGGCCTGTTGTCCGACGCCGTGAACGTAGACATGTCCCGATCCACGGACTTGGCATTTCGGTTGCTTAATGTTGCCCCCGATAAGCGGCGCTGGCGCGAGCGATATCATTTGGACGTGCGTCGCTTCAAGTGGCTCAGCAGCATTGCTGCCCAGCGAATCAATGCTATGGGTGGTGACGCCCAAGCCGTATTGCAGATCGGTGCGTGGTACAGCGTTAGTGCGCGTGTTGGCCGGCCCTGCTTCTCCTATCACGATGGCAACTTGGCACTGCGCCTGCGCGCAGGTCATACGGTGTTGGGTGAGTCAGATATCGCAGTGCAACGCGCCTTGGCATGGGAGCGAAGCACATATCACGGCATGTCTGGCATTTTCACCATGAGTCGCTGGCTGGCTGACTCGTTCATCAATGACTTTGGTGTGCCGGCATCGCGAGTGCATGCAGTGGGTGCCGGAATTAATTTCGATACGCTGCCAGATCCTTTGCCCACAAAGCAGTATGGCCCGCGCTTCCTGATGGTCGGTAAAGACTTTGAGCGCAAGGGCGGTCCGCTGTTGTTGCGTGCCTTTGCGATCGTGCGTCGCAGTGTGCCGGATGCCGAACTGGTGCTCATTGGCCCGCAGTTGGCAACGGTGCCGGAAGGGGTTCGATGCTTGGGCTATTTGTCTAAAGCCAATCCGCAACACCTGCACTTGCTTCAAGACACCTATGCGCAAGCCGGCATCTATGTGTTGCCATCACTGTATGAGCCCTTCGGCATTTCTTTGTTGGAGGGCATGGCCCATTCATTGCCCTGTATCGCTGCCAACCACTGCGCAATGCCGGAAATTGTCAGCCATGGTCATACCGGGCTGTTGGTGGAGCCAGGCAGCGAGGAGTCTTTGGCCCAAGCCATGCTGACTCTGGCCCGATCGCCTGCGATGGCGCGTGAATTTGGTGAGGCAGGGCGCCAGCGCCTGCTGGCCCATTACACCTGGGATGCAGTGGCGACGAAGATAGGCCAGGTTGTTAAAGCAAGCAGCGGCATGCCCAGCCCAGTCAACTCAAGTGACTCAAACCATGCTCAATAGAATAAAGACGCTGCTGCCAGAGGGCATCAAGGGCTACCTTAAGTCCGTGCTTAGCACTGATGCCATCAAGTTCTATTCGCAATTTGGCGAGGACGCAGTGGCCTATGGCTACTTTCGTGGCCAGACTTGGGCTCCGGGCAGCCGGATGAGCCTGCCGAAAAACGGCTTCTACGTGGATATCGGTGCGTATTCGCCCACTACTGGTTCCAATACCCATGTGTTCTATAAAGCAGGCTGGCGCGGCATCAATATTGATGCAGCTCCTGGCGCGATGAAGCCCTTCGACACGGTGCGTACGCGGGACATCAATCTCAACGTCGCGGTTGGTACGCAGGAAGGCCAGGTGAAGTTCTGGTGCTGGGGCGTGCCCAGTGTCTTTAACACTGCGGACCCACAGGTCGCACGTGATCGCACTGCCACGTTGGGTGAGCCGCAACTGGTTATGGTGCCTTGCCAGTCGATGGCGACCATCATTTCCAGACATATGCCTGCGGATGCAGAATTTCGTTTGCTGTCGGTGGACGTCGAGGGTCGCGATCTGGATGTGTTGATGTCCAACGACTGGGCACGTTTCAGACCGGAATTAGTGATTGCTGAATCTCTGGACGTGCCCTTGCAGCAAGTGCTGGAAACCGAGCTATATCGGTTCCTGCTTGATCAAGACTATGAGTTGATTGCCTGGGTGCAGCCTTCGCTGCTGTTTCGCGACCGTCGCCGCAAGACGGGGCCGGCCGCAGAAACTTAGTCGCGAAAGTTTTCAAACTGTAGCGGCACATCCACGTCGGCTTTGCGCAGCATCGCAATGGCGTCCTGCAGATCATCACGACTCTTGCCGGTAATGCGCAGTTTTTCACCCTGAATCTGCGCCTGAACCTTGAGCTTGCTGTCTTTGATCAGCTTGATGAGTTTCTTGGCAGTTTCCTGCTCGATGCCATGCTTGAGCTTCACCGTCTGGCGCGCTTCGGCAATGTTGGACTCCGAGTCCTGGGCGTCCACACAACGCGGATCGATGCCGCGCTTGGACAACCGCAGAGTCAAGATCTCCAGCATCTGCTTGAGCTGATGTTCGGCCTGCGCCTTCAACAGCACCGAAAACTCATTTTTCTCATCGCGGCCATAGCTGGCTTTGGCATTGCGAAAATCAAAGCGCTGCTCCAGCTCACGGTTGGCTTGATCCACCGCGTTGGTCAGCTCGTGACCATCGAGTTCCGAGACGACGTCAAAAGAAGGCATGCAAATTCCCCGGCTGTTGAATGTGGGCGCTTAGCTGCCGCTCTGCTGTGGAACCCACAGTAGTACGACTTTGCCCACGATGATGTCGGTCTTGCGCGGTGCCAGGCTGCTGCTGCGTAGCGGCACGCTGGTGGCATCGAGCGAATCTTGTAGTGAGCTGACGGCCTGCTGCAGTTGCTCTTGCAGTGCATCGAGCTTTTGCTGTGCAGCCTCGACGCTCAGCGTGGCACGCTCGGCATCGGCGGTCTCGCTGCCGATACGCGATGCGCTGCGCGCTGCTGCGCCGACGCGGTTGAGGGTGCTGGCCGACAGCGCCTTGCGGCCAAAGAACGCGCCCAGCACCGTGGCACCGACAGCCAGCACAGTCTGCAGCTTTTGCTGAGAGGCTTGGGCCTGTTCGCGCGCCTCGGTGGCCTGTGCGCGGCTCACCGCCTGCTGTGCGGCAGCGAGTTTGGCAGCATATTGCGCGCTCAAAGCCTCGACGCGTGCGTCGCGGTACTCGCGCAGTTGCAATGCCAGTCGAGCGCGGAACTCACCTTCAGACTCGTCTGCAGTGGATGCCAGTTTGGGGCTGTCGCAGCTCAATACGGTGGCGCGTGCAGTCTCGTACAACTGTGCAGACAATGCCTTGGGAGCCGCTGTCCAGTACGCCGGCCGTCCTGCGGCTGTGGGCAATTGCCCAAAGCTTGCTCCGTCGACGGGCACTTGCTGCAGGCCTGATAGCGTCAATGAGCTGGCCTCGGCAGTGCCCCAGTCCACGCTGGCATCGTCATTGAATCCGGCCAGCAGCGTGCGCGTTTGCCAGACATCCACACCCAGCTTGGCATCAATAAAATGCAGCTTGGCGGTTGCCAACACACGCGGCAGATAGCACAGGCCCGGGCCGGTGCCCTGGGCTGGCGCAAAGTATTCCTCGCAGCCTTCCGGCAGGGCGGGGCGTGGTGCTGCTAGGACCGGTGTGCTCAAGGGCCGTGCGCTGGCGGGTGCCGCTGCTGCCGCAGCCTGCTTGCGAGGCGTCATCAAGCGGCTGATTTCCGCTGGCGTCAGTGGGCCGCGCAACCACGACAGTGTCCAACGCGTGCGTAGCAACTGCGGTGCGTTATCGCGCGCCGTGCGCAGCAGAAAACTGCGTGGCTGTAGCTGAGACAGCATCGCAGCCAATGCGCTGCGGTCACTGCCGCCCATTGCGCTGGTCAGGCCATCCAGCAGCCGATCCCGATCGCGCTCTGTTTGCAGGCGGCCGATGAACCAGGTGCCGGTGTTGCCCAGACCTTTGTAGTCCAGATCAACAGGGTTCTGTGTGGCCAAAACACAGCCCACGCCAAAGGCGCGCGCCTGTTTGAGCAGCGTGAGCATGGGCGGTTTGGAGGGTGGATTGGCCGTCGGCGGGAAGTAGCCGAAGATCTCATCCATATAGAGCACAGCACGCAGCGACGAGGTGCCCGACTGGCGGCGCATCCAGGCAATGACTTCGTTGAGCAGCAGCGTCACCACGAACATGCGCTCAGCATCCGACAGATGCGCGATCGACACGATGGCGATGCGCGGCTTGCCCTCGGGCGTGAACAGCAGCGACTGCGCATCCAGCGGCTGGCCACGCGTCCAGGCCGCAAAGCTGGGCGAGGCCAACAGCGTGTTGAGGGCCAACGCCAACGTGCGCCGCTCCTTGGCGGGATAGAAGCTCTCCAGATCCAGTGCGCCCAGCTTCTGCAGCTGCGGCTTTTGCACCAGCCCCACCAACGCGCCCAAGTCCAAGTTTTGGCCGGCGGCCCAGGCCTGCGCCAGCAGCGTCGACAGCAATATGTGATCGCGGCTTTGCAACGGATCGGCGTCGCGACCCAGCAGCGTCAGCAGCCCCGACACGACCGCCGCCACGCGCTCTCCCAGTGCAGCGGCATCGGCGCGCTGGGCTTCGGGCGGTGCATCGAACGAGCGCAGTACCGACAGGGGCAGCCCGCTGTCCGCGCCCGGGGTGTAAATGGCCATGTCGACCGTATCGCGCAGCTTGGCAATACGCGCCGGGGTCTGGTCCCAGTCGGCCAAGCCCTTTTGCCACTGCTGCGCCACCTGCGCGGCATAGGCGGGCGTCGTGAGTCCCTTGCGTGCCGCCTCGCCGGCATCGACCCAGGGCTCAAAATCAGCAGGCGCCAGCGCCGGGAAATTGAGCAACAGGTTGGCCAGGTCACCCTTGGGATCGATACAGATCGCCGGCACGCCGTCGATGGCGGCCTCTTCAAGCAGCGCCAGGCAAAGACCGGTTTTGCCGCTGCCGGTCATGCCCACGCACACGGCATGGGTGGTCAGGTCGCGCGAGTCATAAAGCAGCGGTTCGGGCGAGACCTGCCCGCTGGCTGCGTCCACCGCGCGTCCTAGATAAAACGCACCCAGCTTTTCGTAGTCAGTTGCCATGTGCCGCTAGCATACGCCGGGCCGGTTTCCTGCGGAATTCCTGCGCTTGACTGTGCCTTGGGGCGCTGGCCATACTGCCCCGATGAACGCCAAACCCCTCACCCGTCGTTGGTGGTGGCCACGCTCCTAAAGGAGTGGGGTGCTGGGCGCTTTCGTTTTCGAACCTAAGCTGCGATCTCAAGAACCAGAACCCATCTCCGGCACACACCGGGATGGGTTTTTTCGTTTTCTAAGGAACATTTTCTGAAGCCGCCATTCGACATTGCAGGGGATCTGGACACGCCCGTCTCGGCTTTTGCCAAGCTGAGTGCGTTCAACCCGCGTTTCCTGCTCGAGAGCGTCGAGGGCGGTGAACGCCTGGCGCGTTATTCCTTCATAGGGTTTGGTGATGGCCTGGAGGTGCGGCTCGACGCTGCCGGCCTGTACATCGGTCAAGAGCACCATCCGGTGCCCACCAGTCAGGCGCAGTTGCTCGACTTGCTGCGTCGCGCACTGTCGCTGGCGCCGCGACCGTTGCCGCAAGTGCCCGGCGTGCCATTGGCCGGTGGGCTCGTCGGCTATACCGCCTACGACATCGTGCGTTTTTTCGAACGCATCCCGGCGCGTCATGCTGCAGCCGACACGCCCATCCTGCATTACGTGGCGCCGCGTTCGCTGCTGGTGTTCGACCACCTCACGCGCGCTATCGCCTTGTTGCATGCCGGCACCGAAGACGAGCGCCAAGCACTGCGCACACAGGTCATCGCGGCACTGAGGGGGCCATTGCCGGCGCCGCGCGCCAGCGGCGGCTTCAGTGAGCCGCAGATGTCGCTGTCGCGCGAAGCCTATATAGCCGGCGTTAAACGCGCGCAGGAATACATTGCCTGCGGTGATGTGTATCAATTGGTGCTATCCAGTAGGTTCACCGGCACGCATGACCTGGATCCGTTTCAGGTGTATCGCGCGCTGCGACTCATCAATCCGTCGCCCTACATGTATTACGTGAAGCTGGGCGGCGTAGAGGTTGTGGGCTCTTCGCCCGAAGCCTTGGTGCGCTTGCATGGCGGTCAGGCTGAGTTGCGGCCGATCGCCGGTACTTTGCCGCGCATGGCCGATCACGAGGCAGATCTGGCCAATGAGCGACGCTTACTGGCCGATCCCAAAGAGAACGCCGAGCACGTCATGCTCGTGGATCTGGCGCGCAACGACTTGGGTCGCGTGGCTCGCGCTGGCACCGTGCAAGTGCATCCGTATCGCGCCATCGAACGCTATAGCCATGTCATGCATATCGTCAGTGGTGTGCGCGGTGAGTTGGCCGCAGGCAGCGATGCGTTTGATCTGTTCGCGGCCACGTTCCCTGCTGGCACGCTGGTCGGTGCTCCGAAGGTGCGCGCGATGCAGATCATCGATGAACTTGAGCCAGTGGGGCGCGGCCTGTATGGCGGCACCATTGGTTACTTTGGTGCGCAGGGTGACATGGACCAGGCCATCACCATCCGCACGCTGGTCTTTGAAGGCAACCGTTACAGCTACCAGGCTGGCGCAGGTGTGGTGTCCGAGAGCCGTCCCGAGAGTGAACACGATGAAGTCTTCGCCAAGAGCGCTGCATTGCGCAGTGCCTTGGCGCTTGCCCAGGAGGGCCTGTGAACGAGGCCACGCTGCAGCCGCGGCTGCTGTTGATCGACAACTACGATTCTTTCACCTACAACTTGGTGCAGGCTTTTCTGGTGCTGGGTGCCGAGGTCGAGGTAGTGCGCAACGATGCCATCACCGTAGAAGAGGCGCTGGCGCGCGATATCACGCACCTGTGCATCTCGCCGGGCCCCGGCACGCCGGCTGATGCCGGTGTCTCCATCGCCATGATCCGTGCCTTTGCGGGTCGCTTGCCTATCTTTGGTGTGTGCCTTGGGCATCAGGCCATCGTCGAGGCTTTCGGCGGCGATGTGGTACGTGCACCGCGCTTGATGCATGGCAAGACCTCCATGGTCGGCCACGATGGGCGCACTCTGTTTGAAGGCATGCCGCAACCTTGCGAGGTGGGTCGTTATCACTCGCTGATCGCAGCGCCCGACAAGATGCCCGCAGAGCTCGAGGTCTGCGCCTCCACTGTCGAGAACGAGATCATGGCCGTGCGTCATCGCCGCTATGTCATCGAGGGTGTGCAGTTTCATCCCGAAAGCGTGCTTACGCCGCAAGGGCCACACCTGATGGGCAACTTCCTGCGGATGCGGAGCGCCTTACGGTGAATCTGCGCGACACCCTCGACATGCTGCTTGATCACCGCTCGCTCGATGCTGCCGGTGCGCAGGCCTTGTTGCTGGCGCTGACTTCGCCTGACGTGCCGCCAGCTCAGGCTGGCGCACTGCTGGCAGCGCTGCGTGCCAAGGGTGTGACGGCCGACGAACTGCGTGGCTTTGCATTGGGCATGCGTTCATTGGCTCGCAAGCCAGTCATCGATACTGCCGTTGCGCAGCAGTCGGTCGATATTGTGGGCACTGGCGGCGACAAGTCCGGCAGTTACAACCTGTCCACTGGCGCCTCATTGCTGGCCGCGGCGGCGGGCCTGTCGGTGGTCAAGCATGGCAACCGCTCGGTTTCCAGCCGCGCCGGCAGTGCCGATGTGCTCGAAGCACTGGGCCTGCCGCTGCCTCTAGATGAACAGCGCGCTGGCCAGTGTCTGCAGCGTATGGGCTTTACCTTTTTGTTTGCGCCGCACTATCACCCCGCCATGAAAGCCATTGCACCGGTGCGCGCCGCAATGGGCGTGCGCACCGTGTTCAACATCTTGGGGCCGCTGACCAATCCCGCCGCGCCAGGGTTTCATGTGATCGGTGCTTACAGCGAGCCTGTGGCGCGCTTGATGGCCGATGCACTCACGGGCTTGCCGTTACAGCGAGCCTTTGTCATTCATGGCGCAGCGGGGTGGGATGAGCCCACACCACTGGGTCCGTTCCTGTTGCTGGATGTGCACGGTGGCAAAGTCACCGAACACCATCGTGATCCGGCCGACTATGGTCTGCCGCCCTGCACCGAAGATGCACTGATGGGCGGTGATGCAGCCTTCAATGCTGCAGCCATGCACCGCGTACTGCGTGGTGCTGAACAGGGTGCGCATCGTGATGCACTGGTGTTGGGTACGGCACTGGCGCTGGAAGTGACCGGCCGTGCTGTGCACCCGCTGGCTGCCGCAGAGCTTGCTGCTACGGCTATCGATGATGGTCGTGCGCTGGCCTTGCTGGAACACCTTGCAGCATTCGGCAAGGAACTGGCATGAGCACAGATTTTCTGGCTGGCATGGCGTTTAGCAGTCGTGCGCGTGTGGACGCTGCACGTGCGCAGCTGAGCGACGAGCTGCTGTGGCAGCAAGCACTGTCTTCACCGCAACCGCCGCGGTTGCAGCTGTCGCCGCAGCGCTGGGATCTCATCTCCGAGGTCAAGCTGCGTTCGCCGGCAGTCGGCGCACTCAAAGGTGGCGATGAAAACGTTGCCGCACGCGTGGTCGGTTATGCCGCTGCCGGTGCTGCAGCGGTGTCGGTGCTCACCGAGCCCACACGCTTTGATGGCTCACTGGATCACCTGCGCAGCGCCGTACAGGCACTATCTGCACAGGGCGGCGCTGTGCCGGCCATGCGCAAAGACTTTCTGGTCGACCCTTATCAAGTGGCCGAAGCACGACTGGCAGGTGCCGGTGGTGTGCTCATCATTCTGCGCATGGTGTCGCGCGCCGATACCGAGGCGTTGTTGCAGGCGGCAGGCAAGCTGGGTTTGTTTGTGTTGGCCGAGGCTTTCGATGAAGCCGACATCGCGCTCGCACATGAGTTGGTCGACTCGGCAGCAGCGCGTGATGTGCAGTTGTTGGTAGGGCTCAACAGCCGTGATCTGGTCACGCTCAAAGTAGTGCCTGGCCGTCTGGAGCAGCTCGCCTCATCCTTACCGACCGCAGTGCCGCGCGTGGCAGAGAGTGGCCTGGCCGATGCAGCCGATGCGGCGCGGCTTGCTGCTGCCGGTTACGACCTGGCGCTGGTGGGCAGTGCACTGATGACCAGCACTGATCCGGCTGCCTTGCTGGCCGACATGCTGCGTGCTGGTCGGAAGGCACGTTGCTGATGGCCGGCTTCATCAAAATCTGCGGACTGCGTGATGCTGCAGCAGTGGATGCGGCCTTGCAGTCTGGTGCTGATGCGCTGGGTTTTGTATTTGCGCCGTCGGTGCGTCGTGTCACACCTGCACAGGCTGCTGCGCTGGCCGCGCCTGCACGCGGTCGTGTGCCTTGCATCGCCGTGATGCTGCATCCCACACAGGCCGACTGCGATGACGTGCTGCAGGGCTTTGCGCCCGACGTACTGCAGACCGATATCGATGACTTTGCGGCGTTGCACTTGCCCGTACAGTTGCAGCGCTTGCCGGTGTTGCGCGACGCAGCACGCGCTACCGCTGTCAGCGGTCGCATATTGTTTGAAGGGCCGCGCAGCGGCACTGGGCAAGTAGCCGATTGGAGCGCCGCGGCGCACTTGGCTGCAGGCCACGAACTGGTTCTTGCCGGCGGTCTCTCGCCGGACAACATCACCGCGGCCTTGCTGGCTGTACATCCTTTTGGCGTCGACGTCTCCAGTGGCGTCGAGTCCAGTCCGGGTCACAAAGACCCGCAACGAATTGCCGAATTTATTTCACGGGCGCGAGCTGGCTTTGCTCTGCGCGCAGAGGAGAAACGAGCGTGACTGAATCTATGACGGACGCCGCCAAGGCAACGCTGCTGCGCAGCCTGCTCGATGGCCAATTGCCCGATGAGCATGGCCGTTTCGGCCCCTTTGGCGGGCGCTTTATTCCCGAGACCTTGGTGCCTGCATTCGAGCGGCTCACCGAGGCTGTGCGTACCACGCTGCACGAGGCCAGCTACCAAGCCGAGCTCACCGCAGAGCTTGCCGATTGGGTGGGTCGTCCCACGGCACTGTCGCCGATGCGCAATCTGTCGCGTCGCTGGGGCGCAGAGATCTGGTTCAAGCGCGAAGACCTCGCGCACACCGGTGCCCACAAGATCAACAATGCGTTGGGTCAGGCGTTGTTGGCCAAGCGCATGGGCGCCAAGCGCATCATTGCCGAGACCGGTGCCGGTCAGCATGGTGTAGCCACTGCGGCAGCCTGCGCACGCGTGGGTTTGCCTTGTGTGGTTTACATGGGTGAGGTCGACATGGCCCGTCAGGCGCCCAACGT
>CANFSB010000068.1 GCA_947449495.1 Pseudomonadota bacterium | reverse complement strand
GCCGGAATTTGAGCCCCTGGAGCATGTGCATGCCGGTCGGGGCGTGGCCTCCAATCATGATTTGCTAGTCACCTACCAGAAGACCATCGAGGGTTACTTCCGGATGTGGCACCACCACTTCGAGTTCCTCCTGCTGGGCTATGGCGCCTATCTGGTGTTCTTCGGTTTCTGCAAAAAGGCTTTCCCGGAGATCACCGACCAGACTATCGCGCGCATGGTGGCGGGCATTGAGGCCGAGATTTTCCGTCCCGATGAAGAGCTGCGTGGCTTGGCACGTCGCGCCGTTGAGCTCAATGTGGATCATCACTTTAAAGAGGGCGTGTCGGCCGATGCCGTACTGGCCTCGCTCAGTGAAGGCGGTCCTGCAGGGAAGCAGTGGTTGGACTCCCTGGCCAAGGCACGCGACCCGTGGTTCAACATTAATGTGGGTGACGGTTTTTATCACTACCACCGCGGCTGGAACGACGATCTGTCGATGCCCTTTGCGGCGCTGCCCGATTACATGCAGCAAGTGCGCGATGGCAAGTCGCTACATCGTGATATCGGCAAGCTGCAAGAAGAGCGCGTGCAACTCATCGCAGACTATCGCGAGTTGCTCAACAGCGATGAAGAGCGTGCGGCCTATGACCAGATGATCGGGCTGGCGCATCGCGTGTTCCCCTATGTGGAGGGCCACAAGTTCTACTGCGAGCACTGGTACACCAACCTGTTCTTCAACAAGATCCGCGAGTACGGCGCGCTGTTGTCCAAGGCCGGTTTCTTCCCGGAAGAAGCCGACGTGTTCAACCTGACGCACTATGAACTGGAGAGCGCGATCATCGACATGATGAACGCGTGGTCCAGCGGCAGCCCGCCGCGCGGGCCGTCTTATTGGCCGCCGATTGTCGCGCAGCGCAAAGCCGCTGTTGCCGAATGGGCCAAGCATGATTCGCCGCCGGCACTGGGCCCCATCCCCGATGTCATTGATGACCCGGCGATCGTCATGTTGTGGGGCATCACCCGCGAGAGCCTTGATAACTGGCTCACTTCCGGCGATGAAAAGAACAGCCACGAAGTGCGCGGTTTTGCAGCATCCATGGGTGTGGTCGAGGGCACGGCACGCATCGTTAAGTCGGTGGACGAGATCTCGCGTCTGCAGCGTGGTGATATCTTGGTGTGCCAGGTCACCAACCCCACCTGGGCGCCGATCTTCCAGCGCATTAGTGCAGCGGTGTCGGATATCGGCGGATCGATGAGCCATGCTGCCATCGTGGCGCGCGAATATGGCCTGCCGGCGGTGGTGGGCACGGGTAACGCCACCTCCAAGATCAAAGATGGTCAGCGTATCCGGGTCGATGGCGGCCGTGGCGTCGTGACCTTGCTGTGACGGTTGTGACGATGACCGCCAATGAGTCGATCAGTTGGTTCGCTGACATAGGCCTTGAGGACCGCCCGCGCGTGGGCGGCAAGGGCGGTAGCCTAGGCGAACTGACGCGCGCCGGTATTGAGGTGCCGCCGGGCTTTGTGGTGTGCACTGCGGCGTTTGATCGCTTCATCGATGCACTGGAGCAGCGCGCACCAATTCGATCGCGAATTGAGGTGCTCGACTCGCAGGACCTTGATGCGATCGGTGTGGTGTCGCGAGAGTTGCGCGCTCGCATTGAAGCCGAATCAATGCCCGATGAGTTGCAACGCGAGATCCTGCAGGCGCATGCGCGTTTGGCAGTCGCGGGCGTTGCACCCATCGTTGCGGTGCGATCGTCTGCAACCACTGAAGATGCGGCTGACGCCAGCTTTGCAGGTTTACAAGACACGTTCCTGTGGGTGATGCAGCCCGAAGACGTGCTGGCTCGCATCCGCAGTTGCTGGGCTAGCTTGTACTCGGTCGAGTCGGTCAGCTACCGCCGTAAGCAGAACTTTCCAGAGGCCGGTGTGGCCATGGCGGTTGTCGTGCAGGTGATGGTCGATGCGCGCACTGCCGGTGTGATGTTTACGCGCAGCCCGACCACCGGCGATAAGTCAGTCATCACCATCGAAGGGGCCTGGGGTTTGGGCTCGGCGGTGGTGGGTGGCGAAGTCACGCCTGATCGCTGGGTGGTGGGCAAGATCACCGGCGAGATTCCGGTACGGGATATTTCTGACAAGGCGATTCGCCATGCGCCCGCGCCCGGTGGTGGCGTCGTCGAGGTTGAAGTAGAGCCCGATCAGCGCAAGGCCGCGTGTTTGTCAGACGACGAACTGCTGGCGCTGCGTGCGGTGGGTCGCAAAGTGGAGCGGCACTATGGCCGCTCGCAAGACATCGAGTGGGCCATCGATCGCCATAGCGGCCGCGTAATGCTGCTGCAAAGCCGTCCTGAGACGGTCTGGTCCAACAAAGACACTGCGCCAGTGGTCACGCCTAAGGCCGATCCGCGTATGCATGTTATGTCGATATTTGGGGGAATTAAGTGAGCCTGACCGCAGCAGACATCCAGGAAATCATGCGGCTCATTGAGGCCTCGGACTTTGACGAACTGATCTTGGAAACCGCCGGCACCAAGCTGGTGTTGCGCCGTGGTGCGGCAGTAGTTGCAGCGCCCGTGGCGGTTGCGGTGCCAGTAGTGGCGCCGATGGCTGCCCCTGTGCAGCCTGCAGTGGTTGTGGCAGCCTCCGCGCCGGTTGAGTCAGACAGCAGTGCCGACGGCATAGCAGTTGAATCACCCATGCTTGGCACGTTTTATCGGGCGCCCAAGCCGGGCGCGCCGGCGTTTGTCGAAATGGGCACCGCCGTCGAGGCCGACACTGTCATTGGCATCGTCGAAGTGATGAAGCTGATGAATACCGTACGTGCCGGTGTGCGCGGCACGGTCACTGCGTTGGTCGCACGCGATGGCGCGCTGGTTGAATACGGCGAGACGCTGATCCGCGTGGCTGTGGCGGAGTAAATAGACTTGGCCATCCGCAGGGTCTTTGTCGCCAACCGTGGCGAGATTGCGGCCCGCATCATCCGTACCTGTCGTGCGCTGGGCATTGAAACCGTGCTTGCAGTGTCTGCTGCCGATCGCGACAGCGTACCTGCGCGGCTGGCGGACCGTGCTGTGTGCGTCGGTCCGGCACGTTCCACTGACAGTTATCTGCTCGTTAACACGCTGGTGCATGCCGCATTGGCCACCGGCTGCGATGCAGTGCATCCGGGTTATGGGTTTTTGTCAGAGCGCGCGCCGTTTGCCCGCGCCTGTGAGCAGGCCGGTCTGGTGTTCATCGGCCCCACGCCCGAGCAGATTGAAGCTGTCGGCGACAAACTGCGGGCCCGCAGCGAAGCTGTGGCGGCCGATGTGCCGGTGGTGCCCGGTGCTACGGTCGACACCGTACAAGATGCCGTAGAGGCTGCAGCACGCATTGGTACGCCGCTGTTAGTTAAGGCAGTGGGTGGTGGTGGCGGTCGTGGCATGAAGCGTGTCGATGCGCTGGATGATGTCGCCGCAGCTATCGAACTGGCCAGTGCCGAAGCCGCTGCTGCGTTTGGTGATGCGCGCGTGTATCTGGAGCGCTATGTGTCGCGGGGTCGGCATGTGGAGTTGCAGGTGCTGGGTGATGGCCGCGGCGGCGTTATTCATTTGGGTGAGCGCGACTGCTCGGTGCAGCGCCGCTACCAGAAGCTCATTGAAGAAACCCCCGCAGTGGGTTTGTCGCCGCAGTTGCTGGCGCAGTTGCGTGATGCCGGCGTGCGTTTTGCGCAGCGGCTCAACTATCGCGGCGCGGGCACCGTGGAGTTTCTGGTCGATACCGAACGCGACTGCTTTTATTTTCTGGAGATGAACTCGCGTATCCAGGTGGAGCACCCGGTGACCGAAGCGGTGACCGGTGTGGATCTGGTGGCCGAGCAGATCGCCATCGCCGAAGGTCTGGGACTGCGGTTGTGCCAACAGGATGTGCTGTTCAATGGGCACGCCATCGAGTGCCGCATCAACGCTGAAGATCCGCTGCGCGATTTTGCGCCCAGCCCGGGTCGCGTACGCCGGGCCCAATGGCCAGAAGGTGTTGGACTGCGCGTCGATACGCATATCCAGGACGGCTCAATGGTGCCGCCGTTTTATGACTCGCTGATGGGCAAGATTATTGCCCACGGCGCAGATCGCGCCTCCGCCATTGCGCAGTTGCAGCAGGCGCTGGCAGACACGCAGATCGACGGCGTGGCGACCAATATCCGCTTTCACCAGCGCGTGTTGGCCGATGCAGAGTTCCAGTCCGGTGGTATCGATACAGGATATGTAGGGCGTCTGGGTCCGCTGACTTAAGTCGCACTTCAAGGAAGACAACACATGGCAGACGTGCAACTGGTCGAGACTTCACTGCGCGATGGCAACCAGAGCCTGTGGGGTGCGCTGGGCGTCACCACCGCCAACACGCTGGCTATCGCGCCGCTGATGGATCGCGTGGGTTTCAAAGCCATCGACTTCACCACCTCGACGCACATGGGCGTGGCCGTGCGCTACAAGAAAGAAGATCCGTGGGAGCGCCTGCGCTTGATGGCGGCCGCCACGCCCAATACGCCGTTGCAGTTCATGTCGACTGGTTTTCGCTTTATCAGCTGGGAAACCGCCAGCCCAGAGTTCATGTCGCTGGCTTTTGCCACGCTGGTACGCAATGGCATCCGCCGGTTTTGTCTTGCCGATCCCATGAACGATGCGCAGGCCAATGCAACCTGCGCACGGATGGCCAAGCAGGTGGGGGGCGAGTATGTAATCGCCGCCTTGGTGTTCACGCTCAGCCCGTTTCATGACGATGCGCACTACGTAGATTGCGCACGCACGCTGGCGGCCTGCCCCGATGTGGATGCGCTGTACATCAAAGATCCGGGCGGTCTGCTCACGCCGTCGCGTGCTGCCACGCTGATACCTGCTGTCATGGCAGTGATCGGCAACAAGCCGCTCGAGCTGCACGCCCACGGAACCATTGGTCTTGCCGACATGGTCTACGCCGATGCGCCTGCTTTAGGTGTAAGTGCACTGCAAGTGGCTTCTGGTGCTGCATCGGAGGGCACCTCTAACCCTTCATCGGCGCGGGCGGTTTCCAATCTCAAGGCACTGGGGCACACGGTGCTGGTCGACGAGGAAGCGCTGGCACAGGTGCAGGCCTACTTTACGAAGCTGGCCGCAGCCGAAGGTTTGGCAGTAGGCAAGCCGATGGCTTTTGATGCAGCTTATCTGCATCACCAGTTGCCCGGCGGCATGGTGGGCACCATGCGCCGTCAATTGACTGAAGCGCGCCTGCCACACCTTGAAGCTGCGGTCATCGAAGAGATGGGCCGTGTGCGTCAGGAGCTGGGCTGGCCGATTGTGATGACGCCGTTTGCGCAGATGCTGCAAACCCAAGCCTTTATCAACGTGACCGGCAAAGAGCGCTACGCCACAGTGCCCGATGAAATCATCCGCTATGCGCTGGGTCGCTTTGGTCGTCCTAATGTGCCGATTGATGCGGAGGTGATGAACCGTATTGAGGCGCTGCCGCGCACGCGTGAGCTGCGGGCCGAGCCGGATATGGCGCCGTTGTCTGAACTGCGCGCGCGTTTTGGCAAGGGCATTAGCGACGAAGAGTTTTTGCTGCGCGCCACCATGCCGGGCAACCTGGTCGATGCGATGCTGGCGGCAGGGCCTGCAGTGCGTCACTACAACCCAGACAGTCGCCCACTGCTGGACTTGGTCCGTCAGCTGACGGCGCGCCGCGACATCAACCATGTCGCGATAGAAAAGGGCGATATCAAGCTTGAACTGCGCCGCTGGGCGCGCTGAACACGAGACACTCATGGCACGTCGACCGATCACCACTGCGCCGCTGCGCACCCTGTCGCGCATCCGCGGCTTCATGTTTGATCTGGACGGCACGCTGCTGCTCAGCGATCGGTCTCTGGGCGGCTACGAAGTGTTGCCCGGTGCTATTGAAATGCTCACCACGTTAGCCAAGCGCCAAGTGCCCTATGTGGTTCTGACTAACGGCAGCGCTTATCCACCCGCGGAACAGGCGGCCAAGCTGCGCAAACTGGGGTTGCCGGTAGCCGATGCGCAGATGCTCACGCCGTCTAGCGTCACGGCAGAAGTGATGCGCCGCAATGGCGTGCAGCGCGCACTGGTGCTGGGTAGCCCGGGAGTGGGCCATGCGCTGCGCGAGGCAGGTATTGCCACGTGCACCTATGCGGATGCAGATCCAAGCGCAGTACAGGCGGTGTATGTGGGCTGGCACCCGGACTGCAACATGAAAGACATTGAGGCCGCGTGCAACGCCATCTGGAATGGCGCCAAGCTTTACACCGCCTCGGATGTGCCGTTCTTTGCCACTAAGCAGGGACGGTCGATGGGCTATTCCTACGCCATTATCGGCGCTATCCGCCGTATGACCCGCGCACCGGTCATCCTCACCGGTAAGCCGTCGTTGCATGCACTGCGTTTTGTGGCCGCCAAGCTGGGTGTGCCACGCACTGCAGTGGGCGTGGTGGGCGACGATCCATTGGTCGAGATGCAAATGGCTGTGCGCGGTGGCGCGGTGGGCATGGGTGTGACCACTGGTGTAACCGATGTGGCAGCTTGGGCTGCTCAGCCTGTTAAACAGCGCCCGGATTGGGTGCTTACGTCATTGCACGATCTTCAGCAGGTGCCGCTGTTATGCGACTAGTCGAGCAGCACAGCTGATCAATGATGCGCCGCGCCCTTGTGGGGCCGGCGTCGATGTTCAGATACACCTGACTGCGACCCGGGAAGCGCTGCTGGTTTTGCCACTGCGCTTCGATGATCACTTTGTCTTCTAGAAACGTGGCGGCTGTCTGGCTGACCACCAGTTCGGTGATGTTCTGTTTGTCCGGATGCGGATTGGTGGCTACCGTCCAAAAGTAATGCGCGGTGTGCAGCGTCTCGGGTGTGACGCCATGAAAGCCGCGCATGTGAAAGCCATGGCGCGCTGGGTCATCCAGGCTAGTGGTGCCCACATCCATGCCACCCGTCCAGATCTCGCAATGCGAGACCTTGAAGTCGATCTCCTGCCAGCGATCTACGTTGGCCTTGAAGGGCCATGCGGCGGTGTAGGTGGGCGGTGGCACCGAGTCGGGCATCCAGCGCACGACGCGCACGCTGCGCTCGTCCCCACTGACCTGCACCTGTGCATTCATGTGCACTGCAGCATTGCCGCCAATGGTCTTCACGTGCACATAGCCCAAGTGGCTTAAGTCGAGCAGGTTGTCGTGGATCAGTTGCCACGGCGCGTCGTAATGAAAGCTGTCGCCGCCATAGCTGTAGGCGGGGTCGTCATGAAAGGCATAGGCCGGCGGCTCTATGTCCGGCTGCACGCCCTCAGCACCGATCCAGATCCACAGAATGTGATTGCGCTCGCGCAGGTCAAACGCGCGCACCCGAGCGCGACCGGGGACGCGGCCTTGGCCGGGCGCCTCGATGCACTGGCCACCGTGATTGAACAGCAGGCCGTGATAGCCACAGCGCAGGCCACGCTGTTCCAGTGTGCCCAGCGACAGTGGCAGCTCTTTGTGGCAACAGCGGTCTTCCAGCGCGGATACGGCGCCATCGCTGGTGCGAAACAACACCAGCCGGTGGCCCAGCAAGGTGCGCGCCAGCGGCTTGTCCGTCAGTTCCCAGTCAAAGCCTGCAACCCACCAGCGGTTAGCCGGAAAGTCGGTGATGAGGTCGGTGTTGCTCATGTTGCAGGCCCTGCCTTGTTCTCCCGGGACCAAGCCTAGCACTGGGCGTTGTCAGTTCTTGCCCCGCTGGCCCACAATGGCGCCTCAATTTCCGGAGGAACCCTCATGAGCGCCACTGCCAAGCTGCCGTCCCGTCTGCATCACACCGCCTATGTGACGCGTGACCTGGAAAAGACCCGTCAGTTCTATGAGGACGTGATTGGGCTGCCGCTGGTGGCTACTTGGTGCGAAGTGGATGAGCTGTTCGGCGCCGAGCGTGTGTACTGCCACTTGTTCTTCGGTCTGGCCGATGGCAGCGCGCTGGCGTTTTTCAGCTTTGCTAACCCGGAAGATCAGGAGCTGTTTGGCCCCAAGATGCCCGAGAGCCCGTTCCATCACATTGCGCTCAATGTAGATGCCGAGACCCAAGCGGGCATTGAGCAGCGCGCCAACGCTGCTGGCCTAACGGCGCCAGACTTCTATGTGCTGGAGCACGGCTACTGCCGCTCGATCTATCTCAAAGACCCTAATGGCATGACAGTCGAGTTCACGCACGACCATCCCAAGGCCGATGAGATTGCCAAGGTGCGCCGTGCCTCGGCCCATGCCGAGCTCAAGCGTTGGCTGGGCGGCGATCACACGTCCAATAACACCTACCGTTAATGTCTCTGCGTCGCCCACTATGGCAGCGAGCGCTAGCCGTCACGGGGGCTGTGGTGTTGGCGCTGTGGGTGGGGGCGGGCGTCTGGGTCAAGCTGCACGAGCCCGACCTCGTGTTCTTGGCTCAGATGAGCAAGAGCCGCGAAGTCGGCGCGCTACCCGAGGGTGCGCAGCGTGTGTCGGTGCCCAGCCGCAGCGGTATGCAACTGGCTGGCGTCACGCTGGCTGCCACGCCTGCGCGCGATAGCGGCTACTGGGTGCTGCATCTGCATGGCAATTCGGTCAGTGCGTTCTCGATATGGGAATTACGCCACCTTCAGCAGCTGTCGGCCTGGGGCGTCAGTGTGCTGGCGCTGGACTATCGGGGCTTTGGACAAAGCCCCGGTGAGGCCAGCGAACAGAATCTGATGGACGACAGTCAGGATGCTTGGGCTTATCTGCGCGATCGCGGCGTGCCGGCTAATCGCATCATTATCTGGGGTCATTCGCTAGGTTCTGGTCCTGCCACTTGGTTGGCCACGCAGCAGAGCGATGCTGCGGCGCTGGTTGTGTTTGGTGGCTTTACGTCGGTGCCCGATGCCGGCTCTGACGACTACCCGTGGTTGCCGGTGCATACACTGGCCACTATCCAATTCAATTCGCGTGAGCGCATGCCGCAGGTGAAGATGCCGGTGGTGATTGCACATAGCCCCTCTGATAGACGCATTCGCTATCGGCACGGTCAGCAGCTGTTTGCTACGGCCAATGAGCCCAAGCGTTTTATCAGCGTTGTACCCACGCGTGATGACAAGTGGGGCGGTCATGTTGATGCGCTGTATGACAATCTGACGCTGCTGGAACAGCCGCTGCATGAGTTGTTGGGTGCGCCGGTTACTCAGGCAGTGGTGGTGGCCACACCGTGACGCGGCTGCTGCGCGTCATTCGAGCGCGACCACGATTGCTTATTGCCGCGCTGGTGGCGGTGGTGGTGAGTGTGCTCTTGCCGCATACTTACGCGCTGCATTTTCTGACGCGCGCACTGATCACTTGGAACGTAGGCACGTGCCTGTATGTGGCATTGGCTGCGGTGATGATGGCGCGGTCTTCAGGGGAGCAGATGCGCCGCAGGGCCAAGCAGCAGGACGATGGCAAAGTTCTAATCCTGATCCTGGTGGTAGTGACATCGGTGGCCAGTCTTGCCGCCATTGCCGGCGAGCTGTCGATCATCAAGGACTCGCAAGGTTGGCTGCGGATCGCGCGCTTTGCGTTGGCCGGGCTCACCGTGGCGTCGTCCTGGGCATTCATCCAGACCATGTTCGCTATGCATTACGCGCATGATTATTACCTGGATCTGGAGCATGGGCGCTCACCAGGACTGGTGTTCCCTGATGAGGGCACGCGCGATTACGGTGACTTTTTCTATGTGTCGGCCATCATCGGCACGTCGGGACAGACGGCTGATGTGTCGTTTGCCTCACCGGCCATGCGCAGGTTGGCCACGCTGCACTGTGTGCTTGCGTATGCGTTCAACACCATCGTGCTGGCGCTGCTGATCAACATCAGCGCCAGCCTGTTATAGCGCTGCGACTCAGTCGACTGTCAGCGCCACCAGTTCGCCCGCTGCGCCGCGGGCGCCCACTGCAACTACGATGAACTGCCGGCCATTGACCGCATAGGTCATTGGTATGCCCGACTGATTGGCAGGCAGCACGAACTCGTGCAGCACTTCACCAGTGGCCTTGTCGTGCGCGCGCAGTTTGTTGCCGCCACCGCCGGCGCGCCACAGACCGCTGCCTTCACCCGAGAACAGCAACGACTTGGTGACCAACAGCCCCACTTGGTCAAACGAACCCGTGCGTTCCAGCTTGATGCCAGCCAACGCTGGGTTGTCACGCGCCCACGCAGGTGTGTCGGCGTTGGGCACCATCCACTTGTGCAGGCCGCTGTTGAGGTCGATGGCGGTGATGCGACCCCACGGTGGCTTGACCAAGGGCAGGCCCGCAGGTCCGCCCAGAGAGCCTCCTGGGAAGCCCTCGCCATAAGTGCCGATCCAGTCCATGTTCGAGACGCTCTTGTCCTGTTTGAGGCCTATGGGCCCCACAGTGGAGATGGAGCTGACATAGAACAGGCCGGTCTCTGGATCGAGCGCGCCGCCGGCCCAGTTGGCACCACCCGACAGGTTCGGGCGGATCAATGTGCCCAGGTTCTTGCCGGGCACCACCACGCTGGGCGGGAGGAAGGCCGGACCATAGCGATATTGGCTGATGATCTGCTGTGCCTGCGCCTTGAGCTCTGG
>CANFSB010000067.1 GCA_947449495.1 Pseudomonadota bacterium | reverse complement strand
TTGAGAAAGGCGTCCTTGTTGCCCCACATGAAGCAGACATCAATCAGCTTGATCAGCACATCGCGGCGATGCGGCTCGCGCTTGAGGCCCGCCTCGAGCAATGCAGCAGCCTGGTCGAACAGACCATAGGCCATGTACAGCTCGGCTTCTTGCAGTGCATCGTTATCAGGCTGCACGGCCTGCGTCGGTGCCGGTGCCTTGTCGGTGCGCTGCGCGCTGGGCGGTGCGACGGCCGGCGATGGGGCACGCGACTCTTCTACGATGAAGGCGTGTTCGGTGACGTCGGTGGCTTCGAACTGAGCGCTAGTCGATGTGGCGGATATGACCGGCTCACGACGTCCGCCAAAACTCTCTTCACCCGGCAAGGCTGCGTCTTTGCGGCGACGAATTACCAGCACCAGCAGACCCAACAAGGCCACGCCCAAGCCGGCCAGCACGCGCCAGTCCGACAGAAGTGCGCTGATCAAGCTTTCGGCAGGCACCGGCTTGGCTACTGGCGAAGAGGCCGCAACCTGTACCGGCGCACTGGACGGTGCAGCAGCCTGTCCGGCCCTGGCGGCTGCCAGAGCGGCCTTGGTATCGGTCAATTCGGTGTTGCGCGCATCGAGTTGACGGCGCACATCGGCAAGTTCGGTTTCGAGTGTGGCGACCCGCGATTGCAGTGCCGGCGTCCCTACACCGGCCGCTGTGGGCGCTGCAGGCATGCTCGGGGCAGTCGGCGGCACCAGCTTGAGTTGCGGGTCAGCAGCAACAGGCGGGGCAACCGCCGCGGACGCAGAGTCACCGCGCCACAGCGCATTCTGGCGGCTTAATTCGAGCTGTGCGGCAGCAGGATCGATCGCCGAAATAGTCTGTTCGGTAGGCAACTGCAAGATGGCGCCACTGCGCAGCAGATTGGCATTGCCGTCGAAAGCGTCGGTGTTGCCCTGGAAGATGGCCACCATGGCCTGACGATGGCGCGGCACACCAGTCTCACCAACCACTGAGCCGGCAATGCGCGAAAGCGTATCGCCGCGACGTACGGTGTAGCGCTCGGCGGCACCCGGTTCGCCAGCGGGGGGCGCAGAAGCTTGTGCCGGTGCAGGTGCAGGCGCAGGAGCCGGTGCAGCGGCAAGCGGCGGGCGCGGCGCAGGGGCCGGCGCAGCAGGCCGCACTACCGGTGCAGCCACCGGCGCGGCGGTGGTGGCCTGGTTGGCAAACACCTGCGGATCGAGCAACACGGAATATTCACGTACCAAGCGACCGCGCGGATAGACCGCCTCGACCAGCAAGGTGGCAAACGGCTCGGTGATGGGTCCAGCGGACGTGAGCTGAATGACATCACGGCCTTCTGCCGACTTGCCCTTGCGCAGCACGATCGTCGTCAGATAGCTGGGGTAGTCGATGCCGTAACGCTTGAACGTATCGCGCGAGGCCAGCTGCGGTTGCAGCCCGGCCAGCTCTTCCGGCGTCGCATCGACCAGCTCGATTTCGACGTTGAGCGGCGTGTTTAGCGTGGATTTGACATGAATGTTGCCCAGTCCGAGCGCCAAGCCCAGACCAGGAAACAGCGCCAGCAGTGCTGCTGAGGCATTGACGAGCTTAAGACGCACGCACACCTCGTCCCAGCACTACCTTGCAGGTTGCTCTGCCATCAACACCGATGTTTGAGCCAGTGATCTGAGCCTGCTTCATGCCATTCACATTAAAAATTACAGATATTCGCGCACCAAAATTTCGGCGATTTGAACACTGTTGGTCGCGGCGCCCTTGCGCACGTTGTCGGACACAACCCACAGATCCAGACCCCTTTCGTGGCTGATATCCTCTCTGATCCGTCCGACATAAACTGTGTCGTGGTTCGCTGCCTCGGTAGCTGCCGTGGGGTATCCACCCGGCGCATGTTCATCCATAACTGTGATGCCGGGCGCATTTTCCAGCAGCTTGCGCGCCTCGGCTGCAGTCAGCTTACGGCGGGTCTCTATGTGTATGGCCTCAGAGTGGCCAAAGAACACCGGCACCCGCACCGCTGTGGCATTCACCAAGATGCTTTTGTCTTCCATGATCTTCTGGGTTTCCCAGAACATCTTCATCTCTTCCTTGGTGTAGCCGTTGTCCATGAACTTGTCGATTTGCGGCACGCAGTTGAAGGCGATCTGCTTGGCAATGACCTTGGCCTCAACCGGACGGCCATTGAGCAGCTCAACCGACTGATGCGCCAGTTCGTCAACGGCTTCTTTGCCGGCACCGGACACAGACTGATAGGTGCAGACGTTGATGCGCTCGATGCCAACTGCATCGTGCAACGGCTTGAGCGCCACCAGCATTTGGATGGTGGAGCAGTTGGGGTTAGCGATGATGCCGTGCTTGCGATAAGCGGCAATGGCGTGCGGATTGACCTCGGGCACCACCAGCGGAATGTCGTCCTGATAGCGAAACTGCGAGGTGTTGTCGATGACCACACAACCGGCCGCAGCGGCCTTGGGTGCGTACACAGCCGACACTTCTGCACCGGCTGAGAACAGACCGATATCGGCCGTGCCGAAGTCGAAGGTTTCGACGTCGATGACCGGATAAGACTTGCCCTTGAAGGTGATGCTTTTGCCCAGCGAGCGCGCGCTGGCCAAGGGATAGAGCTCGCTGACCGGGAAATCCCGCTCTTCCAGAACGGTCAACATGGTGTCGCCCACAAGGCCAGTGGCCCCAAGGACCGCAACTCTCCAACCCTTGCTCATCGGAACCCTCGTCTTTGCTTTAAACAGGAAGTGAATGCGCGCTGCCCGCAGGCCAGCATCAAATCACGGGCGTGGATGATCGCACATCCGCGTTTTGAGCCCGATTGCGCAGGAAGTGATCGGCCAGCACCAGCGCCAGCATGGCCTCGCAGATAGGCGTGGCACGCAGACCAACGCAAGGATCATGGCGCCCGGTGGTGATGACATCGACCGGCTGACCGTCAACGTTGATGGTGCGACCGGGCACCTGAATGCTGGAAGTAGGCTTGAAGGTGACGTGCGCCACCACCGGCTGGCCGGTAGAGATACCCCCAAGGATGCCGCCGGAGTGATTGCTGGCAAAGCCTGCGGGCGTGAGTTCGTCGCGATGCTCGCTGCCGCGCTGCGCTGCAGTGGCCACACCATCGCCGATCTCCACTGCCTTGACGGCATTGATGCCCATCATGGCATGCGCGATGTCCGCATCGAGCCTATCGAACACCGGCTCACCCAAGCCCGGCGGCAGTCCGGTGGCGCTGACGGTGATCTTGGCACCGACCGAATCACCCTCGCTGCGCAGCTTCCAGATGTAGTCCTCAAGCTCTGCAAGGCGAGAGGGATCGGCGCAGAAAAACGGATTGTCGTAGGCGGCTTCGGGCTGCGGCGCGGCCAGCAGCAACTGCCCCACCTGTGACACATGGCCAAAGATGCTCACACCCAGACGCGTGGCCAGATACTTGCGGGCGATGGCGCCGGCGGCCACACGCATAACCGTTTCACGTGCCGATGAGCGACCCCCACCGCGGTAGTCACGCAGGCCGTACTTTTGCTGATAGGTGTAATCGGCATGGCCGGGACGAAAGCGATCTTTGATCTTGTCGTAATCGCGTGAGCGCTGATCGGTGTTCTCGATGACCAGGCCGATGGGCGTGCCGGTAGTGACGCCTTCGAACACGCCCGACATGATGCGCACCGCATCGGACTCTTTGCGCTGACTGACAAACTGTGACGTGCCGGTGCGGCGCCGATCGATGTCGGCCTGCAGATCGGCCTCATTGATCGGCAGGCCCGGCGGGCAGCCGTCGATGATGCAGCCCAAACCCGGCCCATGGCTCTCGCCAAAGGTGGTGACGACGAAAGACTTGCCGAAGCTGTTGCCGGACACGTTCTACAGATCCTTTTCGAAGGCCTCGAGTTGGGCCGCTTGCAGTACGAATACACCACCACCGCCACGCTGGAACTCCAGCCAGACAAACGGCCGGTCGCGCCAGCGGCGACGCACAGTGGTTTCGGTGTTGCCCACTTCCACCACCAAGATGCCGCCCGGATTCAGATGGCGGCGCGCCTCGCGCAGCAACACCTTGACCGCATCCAGGCCGTCTTTGCCGGCCAGCAATGCGCCAGCGGGTTCGTGACGGTATTCGCTGGGCAGACCGCGAAACTCGGCAGCACCCACGTAGGGCGGATTACTCACGATAATATCGTAGCGGCGACCCTTCAGGGCCGCGAAATAGTCGGATTTCAGCAGTTGCAGACGCTTTTGCAGGCCATAACTGGCGCGATTGATCTCGGCTACCTGCAACGCTTCGGCGCTGATGTCGACCGCATCGACCTGCGCATCCGGAAAGGCCATGGCACAGCCGATGGCGATGCAGCCAGAGCCCGTCCCCACATCCAGTACGCGCCGCACGCGGGCCGGATCGATCCACGGTTCAAAGCGCGCTTCGACCAATTCGGCGATGGGCGAGCGCGGCACCAGCGCGCGTTCGTCGACATACATCGGCAAGCCGGCAAACCAGCAGGTGTGCGTCAGATAGACCACCGGCACACGTTGGCGGATGCGCCGCGCCAACAGCAGATCGAGCATTAGCAACGCACCGCGTGGCACTTTGCGCGCCAGCGTTTTGCGGTCCAGATCGCCCTCCAAGCCCATCACGTGATAGACCAGCGCTGCCGCATCGTCGCCGGGATTGTCGGTGCCATGTCCGTAGTACAGGTCTGCCTCGGCCAACCGGCGGGTACTGTGGGCCAGCACCTGGCGCAAGCTGGGAACGGCCGGGCGAGCCAGGCGGCGGGTGTGGGATACTGTCTTCGTGGCCAAACATCGCTCCGCAGTCATCTATGTCGTGATCGCCCTCGCCGCCGCACTCGGTGGTGCGATGGTGGCCCAGCATCTTGGACGAGCGCCGGTCACCTTGCAAAACGGCACGCTGCTACCCGGTGGCCGGGCCGTGGCCAGCTTCCAGCTGCAAGACCAAAACGACCAGCCTTTCGGCAACGCCCAATTGCGATCCGCGCCCAGCCTACTGTTCTTTGGCTTTACGCACTGCCCGGATGTCTGTCCCGGCACGCTGGCCCTGCTGGCGGCAGTTCAGCGCGATCCGGCACTGGCAGCGCTTCGAGTGATATTTGTCACCGTCGACCCCGGTCGCGACGACACCGCCACGCTGCGCAATTACGTGCGCGCCTTCAGCCCAAGCATGGTCGGGCTGCGTGGCGACGACGCACAACTGGAGTCGCTGATGAGCAGTCTGGGCGCGCTGCGCGCCATCACACCCACTGCCGATGGCCTGTACAGCGTCGATCACTCTGCCGGCCTGTTTCTGACCGACACACAGGGCCGCCTGAGCGCGGTCTTCACTCCACCGTTCAACCTCGATCCGCTGCGCAGCGATTTGGCGCGCGCGCTGTCGCCCTGAAGGATCCCTGATGCCGCCGTTTATCCTGCTGCAACACCTGCTGCCGCAGCACGCGCTGTCGCGCATCGTGCTGTGGGCCACGCGCCTGCGCTGGTCACCCTTCAAGAACCTGCTGATCGGCAGTTTCGTCAGTGGCTTCAAACCAGATCTTAGCGATGCGGACCAGTCCGACCCTTTGCAGTACGCCAGCTTCAATGCGTTCTTCACCCGTGCGCTCAAACCCGGCGCACGCCCCGTGGCACAGGGATCGCAGCAGTTGGCTTGCCCTGTCGATGGCACGGTAAGCCAAGCAGGACCGATTCAAGGCGAGCAGTTGTTTCAGGCCAAGGGTCATCACTATTCACTCGATGCGCTGCTGGCTGGCGCAGCACAACACTGGGCCGCCGGTTTTAAGGATGGTCTGTTCGCCACCATTTATCTGGCGCCCTACAACTATCACCGCATCCATATGCCAGCCGACGGTGTACTGCGCGAGGCATGGCATGTGCCGGGTGCACTGTTCAGCGTCAACGCCACCACTGCGGCCAACGTACCGGGCCTGTTCGCGCGCAACGAGCGTCTTGTGCTGTTGTTCGAGGGTGCGGCCGGTCCGTTTGCAGTGATTCTGGTCGGCGCACTGTTCGTCGGTAGCATGACCACTGTGTGGCATGGCGATGTCACGCCGCGCAGTGGCCGCAATGCCACGCGTTTGTTGCCCATCGACAGCGCCGCGCCCTTGTCGTTGCCGCGCGGTGCCGAACTGGGTCGCTTCAACATGGGCTCCACCGTGGTCCTGCTGTTTGGTAAAGACCAAGCTGCGCTGCGCGCAGGTTTTGATCCGGGCACTGTGGTGCGCATGGGCGAGGCCATCGGGCAGGTCAGCGCGCCGTGACCGTCGACTGGCAGCCCACCGCCACGCGTCAGGCGCTGGCGGCGCGGGCAGCACTGCTGCAACAGGTGCGCGACTTCTTTGCCGATCGCGCTGTGCTCGAAGTCGAAACTCCGGCACTGGCTGCTGCAGCGGCTACCGATCCGCAGATCCACTCACTGCAATGCATCGGCCCCGATGCACAGTCTTTGGGTTGGCTGCAAACCTCACCCGAATACGCCATGAAACGCCTGCTGGCCGCCGGCAGCGGCGACATCTGGCAACTGTGTCATGTGTTTCGTGCTGACGAGGACAGCCGGTTGCACAACCGCGAGTTCACGCTGGTTGAATGGTATCGATTGGGCTTTACGCTGCCGCAACTGATGGCCGAAACCGTCGCCCTCACCCAGTTGTTGCTGGGTCGCCCCAGCGCCGCAGCGTTTCAAACACTCAGCTACTGCCAGGCCTTTATTCATTCCTTGGGGTTAGATCCACTGCAGGCGTCGCAACAACAACTGCTCGATGCCGCGCGCCATCACGGCCTGCAGGGCGATCTGGCCACTGCCACGCGCGATGAGCTGCTGGATTTTCTGGTGGCCACCGTCATCGGCCCGACGCTGGGGCGCGGACAGCTGACCTGTCTGCACCACTATCCGGCCTCACAGGCAGCACTGGCTCAATTGGATCCGGCGGATCCGCACACGGCGCTGCGCTTTGAGTTGTATTGCGAGGGCATCGAACTGGCCAACGGCTATGTCGAACTAGGCGATGCGGCACTGCAGGCACAGCGCTTTGCAGCCGATGCCGCAGAACGGCAACGGCGCGGTCTGACGGTGCATACAGGCGATGAGCGATTGGTTGCCGCGCTGAACGCGGGGCTGCCGCAGTGCGCCGGTGTGGCGCTGGGCTTTGATCGAGTGGTGATGCTGGCGCTGGGCGCCAGCCACCTGCAGGACGTGATGGCGTTTACCGCTGCGCGGGCCTGAACCCGGCGCAGCACGCCACCACCGCGCGCTTACTTGGCGCGGGAGATGTACTCGCCGTTGCGCGTATCGATGCGCAGCATCTCGCCCTCGTTGATGAACAAGGGCACACGCACCACAGCACCGGTCTCCAGCTTGGCAGGCTTCTGGCCACCGGTAGCGGTGTCACCGCGCACGCCAGGATCGGTCTCGACGACCTTGAGGTCGATGTGCGGCGGCGGCATGACCAGCAGCGGCACGCCATTCCACAGCGTCACGATGCAGGTGATGCCGTCTTTGAGCCACTTGGCGTTGTCGCCCACGGCTTCTTTGCCAGCAGCATGCTGCTCAAAGTTGTCGGGCACCATGAAGTGGAAGAAATCCCCTTCGCGATACAGGTACTGCATGTCGGTATCGACCACATCGGCCGACTCGACGCTGTCACCGGACTTCCAAGTGCGCTCGATGGTGCGACCCGTCTTAAGGTTGCGCACGCGCACGCGGTTGAAGGCCTGACCCTTGCCCGGCTTGACCATCTCGTTTTCGACGATCGAAAACGGGTCGCCGTCGATGAGGATCTTGAGGCCCGTCTTGAATTCGCTGGTGTTGTAGCTGCCCATGAGTGTTTCCGCTTTCGTCAGGCCAGCAGTGGACGCACAATGCGGCCATGCATAAAGGTCGCGCATGGTAACCAATAGCCCCGTCAGCCGCCACCGCCCTGAGCCGGCCGCGCTCAGCTGGCAGCAGCAGCAGGCCGCAGCGGTCACCGATGTGGGCACGCTGCTGCAGCGCTTGGGTCTGCAGGCCGAACAACTCGATGCCGGCGGGCTGGCAGCACTGCAAGCGGCCACAGCGGGGTTTGCGCTGCGCGTGCCCGACAGCTTCATCGCCCGCATGCGCCCTGGTGATCCGGCCGATCCGCTGCTGCGTCAGGTGTTATCGATGCCTGCCGAGACGCTGGCTCAAGCGGGCTTTAGCAGCGACCCTCTGGCCGAAGCCGCCGCGCGGCGCGCGCCCGGACTGCTGCAAAAATACCAAGGTCGGGCACTGCTGGTGACCACTGCGGCCTGTGCGGTGCACTGCCGCTATTGCTTCCGGCGCGATTACGACTATGCCGCCGACAGCAGCGCCGAGGATGCCGGCCGCTGGGATACAGCGCTGGCGGTGTTGGCCGCCGACGCTTCCGTGCATGAAGTGATCCTCAGTGGCGGCGATCCATTGTCGCTGGGCAATGCGCGACTGGAAGGCCTGTTGCAGCGCTTGGAACAACTGCCGCATCTGCGTCGGCTGCGCATCCACACCCGCAGCCCTATCGTCTTGCCGGCACGGGTCGACAGCGGGCTGCAACAACTGCTGGCCGCACGGCGTCTGCCACTGACCGTGGTGGTGCATGCCAATCACCCGGCAGAGATCGACGCCGATGTGGCCAACGCACTGCGCGCGTTGCGCGACACCGGTGCCAGCGTGCTCAATCAATCGGTGCTGCTCGCTGGCATCAACGACAACGTTGCAGCACTTCAAGGCTTGTCTGAGGCGTTGCATGCGGCAGGCACCCTGCCCTATTACCTGTTTCTGCTCGATCGAGTCACGGGCACTGGCCACTTCGAAGTATCGGTGGCGCGCGCACGCGAACTGATCAACACCCTCAACACACGCTTGCCGGGCTTTCTGGTGCCGCGACTGGTGCAAGAGCTGCCGGGGCACCCCGGCAAAACCGCTGTCGACCTGCAGGTCTGGCCCGGCGACTGAGCACCGCGCGCTTGTCATAGTGTGGCAGGCCTCACGTTCCCATCCGGCAGATCGTCCTACGCTTGCGGCATCGTGTCCGGAGACCGCCGTGTCCAATCCTGCTGCTATTCCCATTGTTGTCGTCAGCCACTCTGCCCAAGCAGTGGATGTGCTGCGTGCTGTGTTGCGCCACGGTGGCCTGACCAGTGAACTGACTGCGATCGAGACGCTCGAACACCTGCCTGCGGCGCTGCACCGCTGCCAGCCCGAGCTGCTGTTGTGTATCGACGCAGAGGTGGCACAGCTGACGCAAATCGCGGCACTGCGCAACGCGTACGAACCGCAGCTGGCTCTGCTGTCTATTCGCCACTCTCTGACGGAAGAGCAGATTGGCCTCGACATGTCCCACGGTGCGCGCGATGCAGTAAATCTGGCCTCGCCAGTGCGCCTGCAATCGGTGGTGGCTCGTGAACTGCGCACGTGGCGTTTGGATCAAGCGCTCAAAGACACGCTGACACTGGCCAAGGACACACATCACCAGACCCTGCACTCCACTGCCAGCACCGAGCGCGACGCGTTGGCCGTAGTACAGGACGGCATGCTCACTAGCGCCAATCATCCGTGGCTGGCGCTGCTAGGAATTGAATCACCAGACAGTCAGATCGGGCTACCGGTGATGGATTTGTTTGACGAGTCGAGCCATGCCGATCTTAAGAGCGCGCTAGTAGCGTGCAACAAAGGCGGCAACGGCATTTCAGTGACGGTTGATGCACTGCGTGGCGATGGCAGTACGCACACCGTAACCCTGTGGCCCCGAATCGGCCTGCATGCCGGTGCCAAGTGCATCGAATTGCGTGTGCCGCTGGCGGCTCCAGAGGTGCACCCCGACGTTAGTGTCGCGCCTGTACCGGTGACCGGACTGTTGCCGCGTCAGATGTGGCTGGAGGCTGTCAGTGGACGACTGCGCAGCAGCTTGCAAGGCGGCTCGCGCTATTTGCTGTGTCTGCGTATCGATGACTTTGCACAGATCGAGCGCAAGCTCGGCGCCATCGACAGCCAGCAGGTGCTGGATCGCGTCAGTGCGCTGACCGAATCCATGCTGATGACTCAAGATATTTTGGGACGCTACAGCAGCACCGGCTGGTGCGCGCTGATCGAGCGCGGCACCGACCGCGATGCACGGGCTTGGGCACAGCGCCTGCAAGCCCGACTGGCACTGCAGGACTCGCCGTGGGGCGACGCCAGTGTTAAACCCACGCTTAGCGTCGGCATCGTTACCGCACCGGCTACTTCAGACGATGCAGGCAGCTTGTTCTTTGAAGCCTTGGATGCACTGCAGGCCGCGCGAGAAGCTGGCAACACTCAAGTTGTGATGGTCGAGTCTACTCAGAGCAACACGCGCAGCGTGACCCACGACGAAGGCTGGGTGACGGCTATCCGCGCAGCGCTGCAAGCCGACCGCTTTCGATTGGTGCAGATGCCTGTGGCCAGCCTCAGCGTAGTCGATACCGGCATGTACGACATTCTGCTGCGTATGCTGGATGAATCCGGTCGCGATATTTCGCCGGCAGAGTTTATGCCTGCAGCACAGCGCAACGGCCTGATGCGCCACATCGACCGTTGGGTGCTCAGCGCTGCACTAAAGCTCGCCGCACGCCGCAATCCAACCTGCCTGTTCCTGCGTCTGTCGACTGAGAGCGCGCTGGATCCGACACTGATGACTTGGCTGGATGCGCAGCTGCGCGTCTCGCATGTGCCGCCACAGCGCTTGTGCATACAGGTACCCGAAGAAACTGCCGTGGCACATCCTCAGGAGATAGC
>CANFSB010000066.1 GCA_947449495.1 Pseudomonadota bacterium | reverse complement strand
CGGTCATGCAGAGGACGAATCTTCATGCGTGACACTCCTTTTATGTTGGTTGAAAAGAAAACCCGAATAAGGGGACGGGCACCCGGAGGCGACGCGTTGTTAGCACTCTCTACCCCCGGCTGCTAACCGAGGCTTATCATAGCGGCGCAATCTGTCATTTCAAGGCTTACAGCCCTCGCCCGTGACATACTTTTTCGCCATGAAGCCCATCAGCACCCCGACACGCGGCTCCAAGCGGCCCTTGGTGGCTCTGGCTACCCTGTTGCTGGGACTGCTGAGCCTGGCCGCCAGCCCGGTGCCGGCTGCCGACGGGTTGCAAAACGACTTCCTGCCACCAGACCAAGCCTTCAAGGTCTTTGTACAGGCCACTGCCCCCGACCGCATTGAGGTCAGTTACGCAGTCACCGACGGCTATTACCTGTACCGCGACAAGCTCAAGTTCGCCCTCGCCGCCGAGGTGCAGGGCGTGGCGCTGGGCCAGCCGCAAATGCCCAAGGGCGAGATCAAAACCGACGATTACTTCGGCACCCAAGAGGTGTGGCGCCACGACTTCACGGTGCAGCTGCCGGTCTCGCGTGCCGGCGGCCCGGCGCTGCCGCTGACACTAAACCTGACTTGGCAGGGCTGCGCCGATGCGGGCCTGTGCTATCCGCCGCAGCGCGCCAAGTTCGAGGTCACGTTGCCGCCGGCCGATGGCAGCAGCAAGGTGGCTCTGGCCCAAGAGCCCTATGTCTCCGAACAAGACTGGCTGGCCAGCTTGGTGCGCAGCGGCAGTCTGTTCACGCTGCTGGGCATGTTCTTCCTGTCGGGCTTAGGGCTGGCGTTTACGCCCTGCGTGCTGCCGATGGTGCCGATCATCTCGGGGATCATCGCCGGCCACGGCGCCAACATGACCCGGCTTAAAGGCTTCTCGCTATCGCTGACCTATGTGCTGGGCATGGCCGCCACCTATACCGCTGCGGGCATGGCGTTTGCGGCCGCAGGCCAGCAGGCGCAGTCGTTGTTTCAGCAGCCGTGGATCATCAGCCTGTTCGCGGTGCTGTTTGTGACGATGGCCGCGTCGATGTTCGGCTTCTTTACGGTGCAGATGCCGTCGTTTGTGCAGACGCGCCTGGCCGAGCTGAGCAATCGCCAACGTGCCGGCAGCTATGCCGGCGTGGCGGTGATGGGCGCGTTGTCGGCGCTGATCGTCACCACCTGCGTGGGCCCTGCACTGGTGGCCGCACTGTCGGTCATCGGCCAAAGCGGCCAGATGCTGCGTGGTGGCTTGGCACTGTTTGCGATGGCGATGGGCATGGGCACACCGCTGCTGGTGGTGGGTGCGTCGGCCGGCCAACTGCTACCGCGTGCCGGTGCGTGGATGGAGACGGTCAAACAACTCTTTGGTGCACTGCTGCTGGCAGTGGCTGCGTGGATGCTGGCGCGCATCGTGCCAGAGCGCATCGCGCTGCTGCTGTGGGCGCTGCCGGCGCTGGCTGCGGCGGTGGTGCTGCTGCGCGCGACGTTGCGTAGCAACCTGCCGCGGCTACTGGTACGCACGATTGGTGCGGCCGCGCTGCTATGGGCGGTGCTGCTGGTGGTGGGCGGTGTGCGCGGTGCCACCGATCCGCTGGCGCCTTGGGCGCTGGCCCCAACGCACATCGAGCTGCCGTTTGTCACCATCAAGTCGGTGGCCGATCTGGAGCGCGAAGTGGCTGCGGCACAGGCCGCAGGCAAGCCACTGCTGCTGGATTTTTATGCCGACTGGTGCGTGTCCTGCAAAGAGATGGAGCGCTACACCTTCCCCGATGCACAGGTGCGTCAGGTGCTGGCCAACACGGTGCTGCTGCGCGCCGACGTGACGGCCAACGACGAGGCCGATCAGGCGCTGCTGACCAAGTTCGGCATCTTCGGGCCGCCGACCATCGCCTTTTATGGCAGTGATGGCATCGAGCGCAGCACGCTGCGCGTGGTGGGCTATATGAAGGCGGCAGAGTTTGCGGCGGTGGCGGCTCGCGCTACAGTAAGCCCATGAACACCCGCAAAGTCGTCACGATCGCCGCTGTTGTTGTTGTTGCCGGCGCCGGCGGCTGGTTAGTGCAACGCCAGATGCAACCGGCCCCCACCATCACTGCCGCCGAGCCGGTAGCAGCTGCACCGGCAGCGGCGGCAGCGACCGCTGAGGCCAGCGCCAGCACCGAGGGTGGCGCCGACAAGGTGCTGGGTGCTGCCCCGCGCAAGCCTCTGCCCGAGATCCTGCCCGACTTCAAACTGGCCGACCGCGACGGCAAGCTGCGCCAGCTGTCGGACTGGGCCGGCCGGCCGCTGGTGGTCAACTATTGGGCCACTTGGTGCCCGCCCTGCGTGCGCGAAATCCCGCTGCTGAGCAAACTGCGCAAGGATCGTGCCGGCATGAAGCTGGAAGTAGTCGGCATTGCCGTCGATTTCCGCGAAGACGTGTTGGCTTTTGCCAAGCGCGAAAAGCTCGATTATCCGCTGCTGATCGGCGAAGAAGACGGCTTAGCCGCCGTAGATGCCGTCGGGATGACGCCAGCCTTCCCGTTTACGCTGTTTACCGACAGCAAGCACCGCGTCATTGCCCTCAAAGTGGGCGAACTGCACCAGCCAGAGCTGGATCTGATCCTGAACACCGTGCAGCAGGTGGATGCGGGCAGTCTGTCGCCCGCCGACGCGCGCACCCGCATCAGCGAAGGCCTCAAAACGCTGGCAGTAGACAAGGCCACTGGTACACCGGCGGCCTGATCCGCGGGCCTTGGGGCGCAGCAGCGCCAATCCGGCAGCTTGCCGGACAATTCGCCGATCAAGCGGACAACTTCCGCGAAAAACGGGGTAAGATCCGCCCCTCTCAAGGGTCGCCCGCGGGCGCCGCAGACAGGAATACAAGCATGGACATCCGCAAGGTTAAGAAGCTCATCGAACTGCTCGAAGAGTCGGGCATCGCCGAAATCGAAATCAAGGAAGGCGAAGAGTCGGTGCGCATCAGCCGTCAGGGCAGCCATCCGCCCGCGCAGCAGTACTACGCCCCACCCGCCCCGGCCCCTGTGGCCGCCGCACCGGTCGCCGTCGCTGCCGCGCCGGTCGCCGTGCCGGTTGCTGCCCCCAAGGCAGAGAACGTCGTCCCCTCGCCCATGGTCGGCACTTTTTATGCCGCCGCCACGCCCACCTCGGCACCGTTCGTATCGATCGGTGATGAGGTCAAGCCCGGCCAGGTGATGTGCATCATCGAAGCGATGAAAATGATGAACCAGATCGAAGCCGATCGCGGCGGTCGCGTCACGGCCATCCTGGCCAAGAACGGCGACCCGGTCGAATTCGGCCAGCCGCTGTTCGTGCTGGCCTGACGGGGCCGGCTGCACGCATGCTCGACAAAATCGTCATTGCCAACCGCGGCGAAATTGCGCTGCGCATCCTGCGCGCCTGCCGCGAGTTGGGAATCAAGACCGTGGCCGTCCACTCCACGGCCGACAACAACCTCAAACACGTGCTGCTGGCCGACGAAACCGTCTGCATCGGCCCGGCACCGTCGCCGCTGAGCTACCTCAACATGCCGGCGATCATCAGCGCCGCAGAGGTCACCGACTCAGTCGGCATCCACCCCGGTTACGGCTTCTTGTCCGAGAACGCGGACTTCGCCGAACGCGTCGAGAAGAGCGGCTTTGTGTTCATCGGCCCCAAGGCCGAGACCATCCGCATGATGGGCGACAAAGTGTCGGCCATCCGCGCCATGAAAAAAGCCGGCGTGCCTTGCGTGCCCGGCTCCGATGGCCCGTTGGGTGAAGACCCCGATACCAATCTGCGCATCGCGCGCCAGATCGGCTATCCGGTCATCATCAAAGCCTCGGGCGGTGGTGGTGGTCGTGGCATGCGCGTGGTGCATGTCGAGGCCGCACTGCTCAATGCCATCACACTGACGCAGCAAGAAGCGCTGGCCGCCTTTGGCAACGGCGCGGTGTACATGGAAAAGTTTCTCGAGAAGCCGCGCCATATCGAGTTCCAAGTCATCGCCGATAACTTCGGCAACGTGGTGCACTTGGGCGAGCGCGATTGCTCTATGCAGCGTCGTCACCAGAAGGTGATGGAAGAAGCGCCCGCACCGGGCCTGACGCCCAAGCAGCGCAAGCAGATGGGCGAGCGTTGCGTGGAGGCCTGCAAGGCCGTCGGCTATCGCAGTGCGGGCACCTTCGAGTTCCTGTACGAAGACGGCGAGTTCTATTTCATCGAAATGAACACGCGCATTCAGGTGGAACATCCGGTCACCGAGATGATCACCGGTATCGATCTGGTCAAAACACAGTTGCTGATTGCCTCGGGCGAAAAGCTGCCGTTTAGCCAAGGCGATATTCAGATCCGCGGTCATGCCATTGAGTGCCGCATCAACGCCGAAGACGCGCGCACGTTTGTGCCGTCACCGGGCAACGTGAAGCTGTGGCATGCACCGGGTGGTCCGGGTGTGCGCGTCGATAGCCATCTGTATTCGGGCTACACCGTGCCGCCCAACTACGACTCGATGGTCGCCAAGTTGATCGCGCACGGCGAGGATCGCGACAGCGCGCTGGCGCGCATGCGTAACGCGCTCAACGAAATGGTGCTCGAGGGCATCAACTGCAACAAGGCACTCCATCAAGAGATCCTGTCGCACAGCGCCTTTCGTACCGGTGGCCTCGACATCCACTACCTCGAGCGTCGCCTGGGTCTTAAGTAAGGACATCGGTCACCGCTGTGCCCTACCTCTCGCTGCGCGTTGATCTGGAGGGCCGTGACCCTGCTGCGGCTGAAGACGCCTGCTTTGCCGCAGGCGCGCTGTCGGTCACGCTGACCGACGCCGTCGACGACGCCATTCTCGAACCTGCTCCGGGTGAACTGCGGCTATGGCCGCGCACGGTGTTGCAGGTGATGTTTGATCCCGATGTCGCCGGCGTCGATGTCGTGCTCATGTTGGCAGGTGCACTGGGTGTGCCGGCCGATGCGATCCGCGTCGAGCGCATCGAAGATCGCGTGTGGGAACGCGAGTGGCTCAAAGACTTTCACGCCATGCAATTTGGTCAGCGACTGTGGATCGTGCCGCGTCATGAACCACTGCCCGCCGATCCGCAGGCTGTGTGTGTGCGCTTGGATCCGGGCTTGGCCTTTGGCACCGGCACGCATCCTTCCACAGCGCTGTGTCTGCAATGGCTGGACCACGGCCTCAAGCCCGGCGCCACGGTCATCGACTATGGCTGCGGCTCGGGTGTGCTCGCGATTGCCGCTGCCTTGCTGGGCGCAGCGCAAGTGCACTGCTACGACATCGATCCGCAGGCGATGATCGCCACCGCCGACAACGCGGCCGATAACGGCGTGAGCGCGCAACTGCAACTGCATGACAGCCCCGCCACCTTGCCGCAAGGCTGCGACGTGCTGCTGGCCAACATCATCTCGGGTGTGCTGTGCGAACTGCAGCCGTCGTTCAAGCCCTTGCTGGCCCCCGGTGGCTGGCTGGTGCTGGCAGGCCTGCTCGATGAGCAGGTCGATGCGGTCGTGGCGGCCTATGCACCGTGGATCACGCTGCGCCCCTGTGGTGGCCGTGACGGCTGGACGGCATTGGCCGGTCAGCGCGTCGCGCCGGGCTGACTGCCGTGTACACCACTTGCCCGCACTGCACACTGCTGATGGCCGTGAACGTGCTGGACCTGCGCCAAGGTCAGGGCTATGTGCGCTGCCCGCGCTGCTACAGCATCTTTAACGCGCTGAGCAGTCTGGGTCCCAATACCGCCGAGAGCGGCGCCAACGAGCCACCGCAGGCGCTGCCAGCGGCCGCTTTGCCCGACCAAGCGCAGCCTGTGGCAGCCGCAGCGCCCGAACCAGCGGCGCCGGCGCCAGCGTCAGCACCTGCGGCCGAACCGTCACCGCCCAAGCCCAAGCCCAAGCGCCAGGTTCGTCGCGATCTGGGCCTGTCGCTGGATGTAGGACTGGACCCGCCCAGTCAGGAAGAACCCCTAAATCGCCACGTTCAACCCGGCATCAGCAGTAGCTGGCGCTGGGCCATCGTGGTGGTCGCCATGCTGGTTGTGCTGGCGCTGGCGGGGCGCGCCGTCCACGACCTGCGGCAGGAACTGGTGGCGGTGCCTGCGCTCAAGCAGCCGCTGACGCGTCTGTATGCGCTGTTTGGTGTGGCACTGGAACCGCACTGGGATCTGTCGGCCTATGAAGTGCGGCAGATGGGTGCCGAGGCACAAGAAGGCGAGCCGCCGCGCGTGCACATCCGCATCAGCATTGCCAACACCGGCCTGCGCGCGCTGCCGGATCCGATCCTGCGCGTCACGCTGGTCGATCGCTTCGGCAGTCGCGTGGGCCTGCGCGAACTGACACCGCGTGAATACCTGCGCGATCTGCCCGAGACCGGTGTCGCCCCGGGCGCACGGCGCGACATCACTTTGCAGGTGCCCAACACCGGCAGCAGAGCCGAGGGCTTCGAGGTTGATCCCTGCCTGACGACCGGGCAGGGCCAATTGCGCTGCGCCCACGATCCACCGCAAAGCTGACCGCCTGATGCGCATTGGCCCCTGGCAGATCCCGGCGCAAGCGGTACTGGCACCGATGGCCGGTGTCACCGACCGGCCGTTTCGCGTGCTGTGCCGGCAATTGGGCGCAGGCCTTGCCGCATCCGAGATGCTCAGCGCCGACCAAAGCCTGTGGCACACCACCAAATCGCGCCAGCGCATGAACCACGAGGGCGAGCCCGAGCCACGCGTAGTGCAACTGGCCGGTAACGATCCGCAGCAACTGGCCGATGCGGCCCGCGCCAATGTCGAGCAAGGCGCGCAGATCATCGACATCAACATGGGCTGCCCGGCCAAAAAGGTCTACGGCAAGTTGTGCGGCTCGGCGCTGCTGGGCGATGAGCCACTGGTGGCCCGGTTACTCGATGCGGTGGTCGCTGCGGTAGACGTACCGGTGACGCTCAAGATCCGCACCGGAATAGACCGCCAGCACATCAACGGCGTGCAGATCGCACGTATTGCCGAGGCCGCAGGCATTGCCGCACTGGCCGTGCATGGCCGCACCCGCGCCGATTTTTATACGGGCGAGGCCGAATACGAGACGATCGCGGCGATCTGCGCCACGGTGCGTATCCCGGTGACGGCCAATGGCGACATCACCTCACCGGCCAAGGCGCGCGCCGTGCTCGATTACACCGGGGCTGCGGCGGTCATGCTGGGGCGAGCGGCCCAGGGGGCCCCATGGATCTTTCGGGATGTCAACGCGTACCTATCTGGAGGCGCTTTGCCGCCGCCGCTCTTGCGCAGTCAAAAGAGAGACATCATCCTTGCCCACCTTGCCAGCCTTTATGACTTCCACGGTGAAGTGACTGGGCTGCGCATCGCACGCAAACACCTCGGCTGGTACTGCCAGCACAACCCCCGGACTGCCGGCTTCAGGCCATCGCTTATGGCCGCGGAATCGTCATCGGTGCAGTTTGCGTTGGCGCGTGAATGTTTTGATCAGTGGGTGCAAGAGAGTGACGCAGGAGAGCCCGGGCATGATGGCAACAACTCACAAGACGCCAGCGGTAACGCCCACTCAGGACCTGCCGCTGCGTAGCCACGCCGAGCGAGCGCTGCGCGTGTACTTCGCCAATCTCAATGGCCATCCCCCTGCCAACCTGTATGACTTGGTGCTGCGCGAAATCGAAGAGCCGCTACTACGCGCGGCACTGGACTACGCCGGTGGCAACCAAAGCCAAACCGCAGTCATCTTGGGCATCAACCGCGGCACGCTGCGCAAGAAGCTGCGCCAGTTCGGGTTGGCCTCGTGAGCGGCACTCTCGCGCTGCGTCGGGCGTTGCTATCGGTCTCTGATAAAGCCGGCATTGTCGAGCTGGCCCGCGCGCTGGCTGCACAAGGCGTAGAGCTGCTCTCTACCGGTGGCACTGCAGCACTGCTGACTGCACAAGGTTTGCAGGTGCTCGAAGTGGCACAGCACACCGGCTTCCCCGAGATCATGGACGGTCGCGTCAAAACACTGCATCCCAAGATCCACGGCGGTCTGCTGGGCCGTCGCGGTACAGACGAAGCGGTGATGGCCGAACACGACATCGCGCCCATCGACCTGCTGGTGGTCAACCTGTATCCGTTTGCGCGCACCGTGGCGCGGCCTGACGTGACGTGGGATGAGGCCATCGAGAACATCGACATCGGTGGTCCGGCGATGCTGCGTGCTGCGGCCAAGAACCACGACTCGGTGGCGGTGGTGGTAGACCCTGCCGACTATGATGCGCTACTGGCCAGCCTGCAGTCGGGCGGGACTACGCTTGCGCAGCGGCGCGTGCTGGCCGCCAAGGCCTATGCACACACCGCAGACTATGACGGTCGCGTAGCGCAGTGGTTGCAGCAGGCACTGCACCTAGAGTCAGAGCCCTTCCCGCAAACGCTGACGCGTCGTTATGAGCGCGCCAGTGTGCTGCGCTATGGCGAGAACCCGCATCAACGCGGCGCGTTTTATCGCGATGCAACGATCAGCGATGCGTGTGTGGCCACTGCTGCAGTGGTGCAAGGCAAAGAACTCTCGTTCAACAACATCGCCGATGCCGACACCGCACTGGAATGCGTGCGGCAGTTTGATGCGCCGGCGTGTGTGATCGTCAAACATGCCAACCCTTGCGGCGTGGCCATCGGCGCCACCTTGGCCGAGGCTTATGAGGCGGCATGGCGCACCGATCCCACATCAGCCTTTGGCGGCATCATCGCTTTTAACAGGCCGCTGGACGTCGACACTGCGCGCCACATCCTGGGCAAGCAGTTCGTCGAAGTGCTGCTGGCCACTGCGCTGCTGCCCGGCGCTGCCGAAGCACTGACTACCAAGCCCAATGTGCGCGTGCTGATCACCGGTGATCTGACGCGCGCTGCCGCTGTGCCGGTTGAATATCGCAGTGTCAGTGGTGGTCTGCTGGCACAAGATGCAGACCGCGGCATGATCGACATTGCCGACATGCGCTGCGTCACCACGCGTCAACCCACTGCGGCAGAGCTGCGCGACTTGGCCTTTGCCTGGCGCGTGTGCAAATACGTCAAGTCCAACGCCATCGTGTTTGCGCGTGAGCAAGCCACCATGGGCGTGGGCGCAGGCCAGATGAGCCGTGTGTATTCCAGTCGCATCGCTGCCATCAAAGCCGCTGATGCGGGCTTGCAAGTCAGCGGTGCAGTGGTGGCCTCCGACGCCTTCTTTCCGTTTCGTGATGGCATCGATGTATCGGCCTCGCAAGGCGTCACGGCAGTGATCCAACCCGGTGGCTCGATGCGCGACGATGAAGTCATCGCTGCGGCCAACGAACACAACCTTGCCATGCTGTTTACCGGCATGCGCCACTTCAGGCACTGATATGAAACTGCTGGTCATCGGGGGTGGCGGGCGCGAACACGCGCTGGCTTGGAAGCTGGCTCAATCTGCGCGCGTCACCGAAGTACTGGTGGCACCGGGTAACGCGGGCACTGCCATCGAACCACGTCTGCGCAATGTGGCCGTGGCAGCCGATGATCTACCGGGTCTGTTGGCACTGGCGCAGCGCGAACAGATTGCGCTCACGGTAGTGGGCCCCGAAGTGCCGCTGGTGCTGGGCATCACCGATTTGTTTACGCAGCACGGGCTGCGCTGCTTTGGCCCATCCAAGGCTGCTGCACAACTGGAAGGCTCTAAGGCCTTCACCAAAGAGTTTTTGCGTCGTCACGCCATACCCACTGCGGGCTATCGCACCTTTACAGCAGACACCTTTGATGCGGCATGGCTTGCCGCGCAGCCGGTACCCATCGTGGTCAAAGCCAGTGGCTTGGCCTCGGGCAAGGGCGTCATCATTGCGCAGAGCAGTGCCGAGGCACTCGATGCCGTGCAGTCCATCTTCAACGGTCGCTTTGGCAGCGCCGGCACCGAAGTGGTTATCGAAGAGTTTTTGCAGGGCGAGGAAGCCAGCTTCATCGTCATCTGTGATGGCACGCATGTACTGCCGATGGCCAGCTCACAAGATCACAAGCGTCTGCTTGATGACGATGCAGGCCCCAACACCGGCGGCATGGGCGCGTATTCACCGGCACCGGTAGTCACCCCTGCCGTGCATGATCGCGTGATGCGCGAAGTCATCGAGCCCACCATGGCCGGCCTTGCTGCCGATGGCATGCCGTTCACTGGCTTTTTATATGCGGGCCTGATGATCGACGACAGCGGCGCGCCCAAGGTCATCGAATACAACGTGCGCTTTGGTGATCCAGAAACGCAGCCCATCATGATGCGGCTCGACAGCGATCTGCTGACGCTGTGCGAAGCAGCGCTTGATGGGGCGCTGAGCAAGGCAACTGTGCAGTGGAACCCACAGGCCGCACTGGGTGTGGTACTGGCTGCCGGCGGCTATCCGGATGACGTGCGCAAGGGCGATGTCATCAGCGGTCTGGATGCAGCCGCTGCACTGCCGGGCAAGGTGTTTCATGCCGGCACTGCACTGCGCAATGACCAAGTGGTCACTGCCGGTGGCCGCGTGCTGTGTGCCGTGGGCTTAGGCGACACAGTCACTGCAGCACGCGCGCAGGCCTATGCACTGGTCGATGCGCTGCAGTTTGAAGGTGCGCAAGCGCGTCGCGACATCGGCTATCGCGCCGTCGCACGCGGCGCCTGAGCAGCACTGCCGTGCCGGCACGCACCCTGCCGCACGTGTCAGCGCGACTCAAGAAGGTATTGCAACGCGGCTTTGCCGTGCTGCAAGCCTGTAACACACAACTGACTGCACGCGCCGCGCTGCAACTCTACCTGCGTCCCTCGCGCCGCGAGGTTGATGCCATCGACCGCGATTGCTTGGCGCGCGCCTGCGTGCAATGGATGCCCTTGGGCACTGGTCAGTTGCGCGTGCTGACTTGGGGCACTGGCCCTCGCACTGTGGTGCTGCTGCATGGCTGGGGCTCGCATGCACCGCGCTGGTCCAACATGGTTGAGCAATTGTTGGCACAAGG
>CANFSB010000065.1 GCA_947449495.1 Pseudomonadota bacterium | reverse complement strand
CGCTCGGCAAGGCCTTGCACCACTTCGTGCAGGTCGATCTCGCGACCTTCGACGGCATCAGGTCGCACCACCACGTGGCCCGCGTCGTTGATCGCAAAATAGCCCTTGCCCCAGGCTTCAACCTGATACAGCTCGGCCGATTCGGCGACCGTCCACGACTTGCCTGGTGTGGGTCGGTTGATTGCGTCTTGTGTCATGTCAGAGTGAACCTGGTTCTGTACCGGTGGCGATCGGCCGCTGCGGGTCGCGGATCCAGTGGCTCCAAGAGCCGGCATACAGCCGGCCGCCCTCGAGCCCGGCTTGCGAGAGTGCCAGCAGGTTGTGACAGGCAGTAATGCCTGAACCGCAACTGGCGATCAGCTGCGCCGGCTCAAACTCACCCAGTCGCCCCAGCCACTGCTCGCGCAGCACGGCAGCAGGCTTGAAGCGGCCGTCGGTGCCCAGGTTGCTGGTGAAGGGCTGATTGACTGCACCGGGGATATGGCCGGCGACCGGATCGATGGTTTCGTTTTGCCCGGCATAGCGGTCGGCGCCGCGGGCATCCACCACCAGAGCGCTGCCGGCGCGCAGCGTGGCCAGGATCTGATCGGCATCGACCCAGCCGGCAAAGTCCGCCGGTGCAACCACCGAAGGTATGCGGGTGGCGGCAGCGGTTTGCAGCGGCAGCCCGGCGGCAATCCAGGCCGCCCAGCCGCCATCGAGTACCTGCACGGCGCTATGGCCGCAGGCGCGCAGCAACCACCACAGACGTGCCGCATAGGGCCCCGGGCCTTGGTCGTAGGCGATGACCCGGGTGTGCGGTGTGACGCCCCAACGTGCCAGCGTTGCGGCGAACTGCTGCGGCGAGGGTAGCGGGTGGCGGCCAGTGCCAGGTCCGGTCGGGCCAGACAGGTCGGCGTTGAGGCTGGCGTGTACGGCATCGGGGATGTGGCCGGTGGCGTACTGGCGCAGGCCCCAGTCGTAGTCGAGCAGGTCAGCCCGACAGTCCACGATCAGCAGGTTGGGGTCAGCCAGGCAGGAGCCCAGCGCGGCAGCATCAATCAGGTGGGGTGTCATAGCCCATGATCACCTGCGTCACGACCCCTGACAATGTCGCTACAATCGCACCCTGATTAGAGGTGGGACACCATGGGCATCGATGTCTACTGGGGCAGCGGCAGCCCTTTTTGTTGGCGCGTACTGCTGGCCCTTGAGCTCAAGCAGTTGCCTTACGTCAGCCATTGCCTGCAGTTCGACCTGCAAGAGCACAAAGCACCGCCCATGCTGGCCATGAATCCGCGCGGCCGCCTGCCGGTGTTGCGCGACGGCGATTACGTGGTGTTCGAGTCGCTGGCGGTGCTCTATTACCTCGACCGCAAATACCCGGATGTGCCGCTGTTCGGCCGTACCGCAGAAGAGGCTGCGGTGATCATGCGGGTCATCAACGAATTTCAGGCCTACACCGAGGCGCGGCTCATGGGCATCGTGGAAGCGCTGCTGGGGGCCCGTCCGCCGCAGCTCAATCCCGACTTGGCGCAGGCCATGCACTTGGTTGCCAGCGAAGCACGCACCATTGAGGGTCGGCTGAGCCGTTCAGACTGGATTGTGGGCGAGTCGGTGTCGGCCGCGGACTTGGCCATCTATCCTTTCATCCGCGTGCTGCACCACGGTTTGACCCAGCCCGGGGCCCAAGAACTGTCGACCCGATTCTTGCCCCTTCAGGTGCAGTATCCTGCGCTCGTGCGATGGCTGGCCCGGGTTGAGGCACTGCCGGGATTTTCCCGGACGTGGCCGCCGGGTTGGCCTGCGTTTACACCCGTTCCCACAACGTGACATCCAAGAGGTCCAGAGACAGGAAATGACGTATCAGGTTCACTTCGACTTCCCCGGCCGCATAGTTATGGTCGGTTTCGGTAGCATCGGGCAGGGTGTGCTGCCGCTGATCTTGCGCCACATTGGCATCACGTCCGAGCGCATCACGGTGGTGACTGCGGATCAGGCCGGTGCCCAGGAAGCCGTCGATCTGGGCGTCACGTTCGTAGTGCAGCCGCTGCTGCGCGAGAACTACCGCCGCGTCCTCGAGCCCTTGCTCGGTCGTGGCGATTTTCTGGTCAATCTGTCTGTCGATGTGTCGAGCATTGCGCTGGTTAAGCTGTGCCAGGAGCGCGGGGCGCTCTATATCGACACCTGCATCGAACCTTGGGCCGGCGGCTACACCGATACGTCTCTGTCTGCAGGCAAACGCACTAACTATGCGCTGCGCGATGCGGCGCTGGCGCTGCGTGCCGGCCAAGAGCGCGCGCCCACTGCCGTGCTGACGCACGGCGCCAACCCGGGTCTGGTGTCGCACTTCGTCAAACAGGCGCTGCTCAACATCGCCGCAGAGGGTGGCATTGCCGTTGATGAGCCCACCAACCGTGCCGAGTGGGCGGCGCTGGCGCGCCAACTGGGCGTGCGTGTGGTGCACATCGCCGAGCGCGATTCGCAAGTCAGCAACGTGCCCAAGCGCCCCAACCAGTTTCTCAATACTTGGTCGGTCGATGGTTTTGTGTCCGAAGGCCAGCAGCCTGCAGAGTTGGGCTGGGGCAGTCATGAGCGCAACTTCCCGCGTGATGGTCATCGTCACGACTTTGGCAGTGGTGCGGCAATTTATCTGTCGCAGCCGGGCGCGGCTACGCGCGTGCGTACCTGGACGCCGCTGGCCGGGCCCATCCATGGCTTTCTCATTACTCACAGTGAAGCAGTCTCCATCTCGGACTACTACACCGTGATCGAGAACGGCAAAGTGGTCTACCGGCCCACAGCGCATTACGCCTATCACCCCAGTGATGCCGCGGTGCTTTCGCTGCATGAGTTCGCCGGTCGCAACTGGAATCTGCAAGCCGAAAAACACATCCTGATGGACGAAATCGTCTCGGGCGTTGATGAACTGGGCGTGTTGCTGGCCGGCCATCATGGCAATGCCTACTGGTACGGCTCGCAGCTGTCGATCAACGAGGCGCGTGAGCTGGCGCCCTACAACAATGCCACCAGCCTGCAGGTCACCGTGTCGGTGCTGTCGGGCATGGTGTGGGCCATGGAAAACCCCAACCGCGGCGTGGTTGAGCCCGACGAGATGGATTGGCGCCGCAACCTGCAGATCTGCGCGCCCTATCTGGGTACTGTCACTGGCGCATACACGCAGTGGACTCCGCTCACCGACCGCGAGCGGCTGTTCCCCGAAGACGTGGATCGCAGCGATCCTTGGCAGTTCAAGAACGTCAGGGTGTAGGTCGCTGGCCGTAGGCAATCGCGACGATCACCATGTCGCGATGGCCACCGGGCACTTCGATGCGCAGTTCGGCATCCAAGGGTTTGCCCAGCAGGGCGCGCGCTAGGGGTGCGTCCATGCTGATGTAGCCCGGCGCCATATCAAACTCATCCGGACCGACGATGCGATGCAGGTGCTGTGTGCCGTCATCATCTTCCAGCGTCACCCAAGCCCCGAAAAACACCCGCCTCGGATCCGTCGGCGGTTGATCCACTACGGTCATGCCATCGAGCCGGCCGCGCAGATGGCGCACCCGCGAGTCGATTTCGCGCAGGCGGCGCTTGCCGTAGGTGTAGTCGGCGTTCTCTGAGCGATCACCTTGGGCCGCTGCGGCGGATACGGCTGCAGTGACGCGTGGGCGCTCATGCCGCCACAGCTGCTCCAGTTCCTCTTGCAGTCGCGCCAGACCCTGCGGGGTGATGTAGCGCGATGCCGGTGTTGATGGCGGCCGATAACGACCCATGCCGATAGTCCTCGTGTTTGTGCGCTAGTGCACATTTCTGCGCAGCGGCTCTGGTTAGGCTGCGGTCAGAAACTTGGAAGTGTGATGAGCAGCAAGTACTACACCCATTTCGTAGCCGGTGCCCCCGGGGAACGGCAGGCTGGAGAGTACACCGGTGTCGTCGACATGCGGTTGCCTCCACAGAGCCACGGCGGGGCGCAGGACATCAGCGCAGTGCTGGCTAAGAACCTGAACCTGCGCAGCGAGGATATCCGCATTCTGATCTGGGCCCGATTGCATTGAGACGACGGTGAACGACGCTGCAGCACCTGCCTTTTGTGTAGGGGCTGCTTTGCACAGCCTCCTGCCCTTGTCAGGGGGCTTTTTTTTGGCCTGTCCTGCCGCAGGCGTGGGATGATCTGGCCTGTCGCCGGGCGACTGTCGTCCGGCCCAGCTTACCGAGGCAATGATCATGCGCAGTCTTCGAGCAGTCCTTGTGGGCGTCGTCGCGGTCCTGTTGTCCGGCTGTGGCTACAACACGCTGCAGCAGCAAGACGAAGGTGTGAAGGCCGCATGGGCCGAAGTACTCAATCAGTACCAGCGTCGTTCCGACCTCATTCCCAACCTGGTCGCCACCGTTAAGGGCTATGCCGCCCAGGAAGAAAAAGTCCTGGTGGGCGTGACCGAAGCGCGCGCCAAGACCGGCTCCATTCAACTGACGCCCGAGCTCATCAACAACGAGCAGGCCTTCAAGAAGTTTCAGGCCGCACAGGGTGAGCTGACGCAAGCGCTCAAGAGCCTGTTTGCGGTGACCGAGAACTATCCGCAGCTCAAGTCCGATGCCAATTTCCGCGATTTGCAGGCGCAGATCGAAGGCACAGAAAACCGCATCACTGTGGCGCGCAATCGGTACATCGATTCGGTCCGCACCTACAACACCACCGTGCGCTCGTTCCCGACCAACCTCACCGCGATGTTGTTCAAGAACGAAGTCAAACCCAGCTTCACGGTGGAAAACGAGGCTGCAGTGTCCAAGGCACCCACCATCGACTTCAACGCGGCACCGGCGCGCTGATCGCAGCGTGCGCAGCCTGCACGCCATCTTGTTGGGCGGTCTGCTGGCGCTGACGCTGGCAGTGCCTGCTGCGGCACAGGGCCTGGTCCCTGTACCCAAGCTCGAGACGCGTGTGCTGGATCAAACCGGCACGCTCACCGCCGACGAGCAGGCCGATCTGGAGCAGAAGCTCAAAGCTTTTGAGCAGCGCAAGGGCTCGCAGGTCGCGGTGCTGATGGTGCATAGCACCGCACCGGAGAGCATCGAGCAGTACTCCATCCGGGTTGCCGAAGACTGGAAAATCGGTCGCGGCAAGACCGATGACGGCGTGTTGTTGCTGGTCGCCAAAGACGACCGGACGATGCGCATTGAGGTTGGCTATGGCCTTGAGGGCGCGCTGCCCGATGCCACCTCACGCCGCATCATTGGCGAGATCATCACGCCGCTGTTTCGTCAGGGTGACTACTTCGGTGGACTGGGCGCGGGTCTGCAAAAAATCATGGACGTCATAGATGGTGAGCCACTGCCGCCACCGGATCACAAGTGGGACCATCCGCGCGAGCGCATGCGCAATCTGTTGCCCATCCTGTTCTTTGGAGTGCTGCTAGCCAGCACCGTGCTGCGGGCGATGTTTGGTCGTGTGGGTGGCGCAGTGGCCGTGGCAGGTCTTGCCGGTGTAATCACTTTCTTGCTCTCGCAGGTGCTGCTGTTTGCAGTGCTGGCGGGCATCGGTTCCTTTCTGTTTGGGTTGATCGCCGGCAGTGCTGGTGGCGGCTTTGGCCCTGGCGGTTATGGGGGCGGTGGTTTCGGCGGCGGCGGCTTTGGTGGTGGCGGTTTTGGCGGTGGCGGCGGTGGCGGATTCAGTGGCGGAGGTGGCGGCTTTGGAGGCGGTGGCGCCTCGGGACGCTGGTGAACACCATGCAACGTATCGTCAGTCATCTGCTGTCACCGGGCTGGTTGATGCGCAAGCGCTTCCCGGCTGCAGTGCTCACCGACATCGAACGCACCATTGCCACCACCGAGCGTGAACACGGTGGAGAGGTTCGTTTCGTGGTCGAGCATGCGCTCGATCCGCAGCAACTGTGGGCGCGTCTTAGTTCGCGTGAACGTGCCTTGCAGATCTTCGGTCAGCTGCGTGTGTGGGACACCGAAGCCAACAACGGCATCCTCATCTATGTCTTGCTTGCTGAGCGCGCGGTAGAGATTGTTGCCGACCGCGGTATCGCACGTGCGGTGCCGCAGGCCGAGTGGGACACGCTGTGCGAGAAGGTGCGCCAGTGTTTTGCGGCTGGCGCCTTTCGCGAGGGCTCCTTGCTATCCATCGAGGGTGCGGCAGGGCTATTGCGCCGGCATTTTCCTGTCGCTGGTGCTCGCAGCAACGAGCTGCCAGATCAGCCAGTGTTGCTCTAGGCTGACCATGATCGGCATGCGTCACAGCGCCATTGCAGCACTGGGCATGATGGGGGCTGTGTTGCTGGCGGCTTGCGCTACGCGTCAAGTTGCGCCGCCGCCGGCCGTGGTGGTGTTGCCGCCGCCACCACCGCCTGCTCCACCGCCGCGTTTGGCACCGCTCGATACCCATCGCTTCGAGATCTTGCCCACTGATGATGTGGTGGGGCAGGTGCAGTTGGTGGTGACCGGCAAGGACGACACGCTGCCCGATATCGCGCGGCGCTTTAATGTGGGCTATGAAGAGATCGTGCGCGCCAACCCAGGTGTCGATCCTTGGTTGCCCGGCGAGGGCCGCGAGGTGGTGGTGCCGACGCGCTTTGTGTTGCCGGTGGCACCACGCGAGGGTGTGGTCATCAACATTGCCGCGATGCGGCTGTTTTATTTTGTGCCGCCACCCAAGCCTGCCAAAGCAACCGGCAAGCAGGGTGCAAAGCCTGCCGCGGTTGCTGCCGATGCGCCGCCGCAGCGTCAGGTTGTGTATACGCACCCCATCGGCATAGGCAAGGTGGGCTGGTCCACACCCGAAGGCCGCACGCGCATTACCGGCCGTCAGAAGAACCCCGTGTGGGTGCCGCCGATGTCGGTGCGCAAAGAACATTTGGAAAACGGTGAGCGCTTGCCTGCGGTGGTGCCTGCAGGGCCCGACAATCCCTTGGGTCGTTACAAGTTCACCTTGGGCTGGCCGTCTTATCTCATTCACGGCACCAACAAGCCTTACGGCGTTGGGTTGCGCTCCAGCCATGGCTGCTTGCGCCTGTATCCCGAAGACATACAGGTGTTGTTCGACCTGATACCCATCGGCACCTCGGTGCAGGTGGTCAATCAACCCTATGTGATGGGTTGGCAGGACGGAGCCCTGCAGTTGCAGGCTGTGTCTGTGCTGGAGGACGACCGGCGTGACTGGCGCAAGTCGCGTCACACGATATTGCAGAAGACGCTCACGCCGCGCATCCAGCAGCAGCTCAAGGCGCTCGGACGGGTCGTTGACTGGGACGCTGCGGCCAAGCAGGCGCACGATGCTCATGGTGTGCCGGTGCCGGTCTCGCTGGGGGGTGACGGTGAAACCCTGCCGGTGCCGCTGGCAAAGGCGCTGCGCGTGCAAAACCGCATTCCGGCCGGCGCTAATTGGGATGGCAGCGATGACCCCGCCTCGCCACCCTGAACGTGCCCGCTGCAGCGGCATCGGCTATCATCAGGCCACATGAACACCCAATCCGAATGGCTCGACATCATGCTGAGCGAAATCGCGCGTAAGCGTGATGAGGCTGCAGACGCTGCAGCGGAGCAGGCCCTGCGGGCGGCTGCCCCGCCCCAGGCTGTGCCTGCCGACAAGCAGCCGCAGAAGGGCTGATGAGCGGCTCCGCGCCAGTCGGGCAGGTCCCGGCCGGCAGCGATAGCGCGGCACTGCAGGCAGTTTCGGACCTGTCGCCTTTGCCCACAGCGGTCACCGCATTTGTCGGTCGCACGCTCAAAGGCCCGCTCAACGAGCCGGTCACTGTCACCAGCTTCGCCCAGTACGTGCAGGTCTTTGGCGGCTTGTGGCGCCAGTCACCCTTGTCCTATTCGGTCGACCAATACTTTGCCCATGGCGGAAAAGTGGCGCTCGTGGTGCGTGTGGCCAATGGTGGATCGGCTCCGACCATCGATCTGCCTGCCGGTGAAGGCAGCTTGGTGTTGCAGGGGCTGTGTCCGGGCTCGCGCGAATATCTGCGCGCCTCGGTCGATTACCAACTCATCGATGGCGACGAGCAGTTCAACCTTATCGTGCAGCGCTTGCGCGCGCCGGGCTCAGAGCTGGTCGAGCAGCAGGAGATTTTCCGGCGTGTAAGCCTGCGTCCCGGGGCGCCACGCAATATCGAGACAGTGTTGGCCAGCTCACGACTGGTGCGTCTGCGCGGGGCTTTGCCTGCTGCGCGACCGCTGCCCACCAGTGCCGATACGCGCAATGCCACGATCGGATATGTCGATTGCAATGCTGATGGTAGCGACGGTCAGGCTCTGTCGGATTACGACCTGATCGGCAGCGCTGAGGCACAGCGTGGTTTGTTCGCGCTGCAATCCGCGCAGCTTTTCAACTTCCTGTGCGTGCCACCACCGGGACCTGACCAGGATCTGGGCTTGGCTACGGTGTTTGTTGCCGAGCGCTTGTGTCGCCAGCGTCAGGCAGTGCTGTTGATAGACCCACCGCGTTCGTGGGTCGATGCAGCCACTGCCTTGGCGCAGTTGCCGCAGTGGCCGGTACGCAGCGCCGATGCGCTGCTGTGTTTTCCGCCGGTGTCCTGTGTTGATGCGTTGGGCGCGGGGCAGCGGCGCTTCGGACCTTCGGCTGTGGTGGCCGGTCTGCTCGCGCGGGCCGATGCGGCTGCGCCGCGCTGGTGGCAGGGGGCTGCACTGCAATTGCAGCCTGACGACTCAAGCCGTCCGGCGGTGCCTGTTAGTGCCGTGCAGCGCACCCAGTTGGCGCGCTTTGGTGTCAACACACTGGTCGATGCGCTCGACATTGCTGCCACGCGTTTGCCGGTGACCACCTTGGTCGATGCGGATCATCGAGTCGAACGACGTCTGCTCGCGCGGCGCATGCAATTGTGGATTGCTGCCAGCATCGAGCGCAGCACACGCTGGTCGGTCAGCGCTGCGCCTTCGCAGTGGGATGGCGTGCGTGAAAAAGTCGCGCGGCAAGTGTTGTCGCTGCTAACACTGCTGAGTCAGGAGCGCGCACTGGCAGCGGCCGGCTTGATTGGCGAAGGCTTTGTGGTGTGCGACCGGCGCCTGAATCCTGATGCGGCAAGCGCTGCTGCACCGTTTCGTTTGATATGGGGTGTGACGGGCAGTCAATCCGAACAGGGCTGTGCTTGGCTGGTGACCCATCAGGCTGCCGGCAGTAGCAGTCGGCCAGTCAGTGTCAATCGCCTGTCGGTTGCCGGTGCGCGGGTCGCCACCGAGATCGAGGCCGATATACTGCGCAATATTTCGCGCTGAAGGTGCATCGTGACTAAACGCTACGTGGTGTTCTCACATGGCCAGGACAGTGATCCTTGGGGTCGCAAAATCCAGGTGCTGTCCACGGCTGCCAAAAGCGAAGGCTATGAAGTCGAATCGGTCGATTACCGCGGAATAGATTCGCCGACAGATCGTGCGCAGCGTCTGGCCGACGTCTGCAAGAACATCAGCGGTGAGTTGGTGCTGGTGGGCAGCAGCCTAGGTGGCTATGTATCGTTGGCCAACGCCTCGGTTTTGCATGTGCGCGGCGTATTTTTGATGGCGCCGGCCATCTACATGCCCGGCTTGCCGCCGCTGCGCGTTCCAACCACAGACTGTCCCACTACCATCGTGCATGGTTGGGGCGATGAGGTGGTGCCTGTTCAGGACAGCATTCGGTTTGCCGCCGAGCACAATGCGACCTTGCATTTGGTTGATGCAGATCATCGGCTGCATACGCAGATCCCCTTCATCAAGTACCAGTTCGAGTATTTTCTGATCTCGCTCGACATGCCTGCGCCGCTGGCCTGAGCGTCATCCAATGAGCAGACTTTCCGGACGTCTCTGGTTGCCCTGGCTGCGATTTACATCGTTGCCACAGGATGCGGCTGAGCGTCTGTCAGCGGCGCCGTCACCGGTGTGCTATGTGCTCGAACGCCAGAGCCGCGGCGATGCGACGGTGTTGCGTCAGGCATGTGAGCGCGCGGCCTTGCCGTTGCCCATGCGCACGCTGTCTGCAGAAGGTGCTCAAGCAACGCAGCCAGCCGTCATCGCGCTGGCTCGGCCCGTGGGTCTGCTGCGCCAGCGCATGGACCGCAGGCCGGCCTTGCAACTGCTGCCCTTGCTGCGCCGTATTGCCAACGATCCGGGCTTCGACGTGACGCTGGTCACGGCGGCCGTTTATTGGGGGCGCGCACCGCAGAGGCAAGGTTCTTGGTGGCGCTTGGCGCTTGCCGAAGACTCTGCCTTGGTCGGTCGTGTGCATCGGTTGCTGACGCTGCTGTTCAACAGTCGCGACACGCTGGTGCAGTTCGGGCCAGGGCAGTCGTTGCGCGCGTTGCTGGGCGGTGAAGCTGCGGGCAACTTAGCAGCCCGGCGCATTGCCAGGCTGTTGCAACAGCAGTTCAGTCATGCGCGCGCGGCACACATCGGGCCCAATTTATCGCACCAACGCACGCTGCTCACGCAGGTGCTGCGCACCCGCGCTGTACGCAGTGCCGTGGCGCAGCAGGCAGGTGATGGCAAAGATGCGCGTCGCCGCGGACTGCTGCAGGCGCGCGAACTGTTCGAAGAGATCGCTGCCAACTATTCCCACGCTTTTGTGCGCTTGTGCGAAGTGGTGTTCACCAGGCTGTGGACGCGCGTCTATGACGGTGTGGAGTTCCGGCACGCGCAAACGCTGCGCGATGTGGCGCCCGGTAACGAGATCATCTATGTGCCCTGCCATCGCAGCCACATTGATTATCTGCTGCTGTCGTATGCGATCTACAAGCAGGGCTTTGCCATCCCGCACATTGCTGCCGGCATCAACCTCAACATCCCGGTGGTGGGGCGTTACCTGCGCAAGGCTGGCGCGTTCTTCATCCGTCGCAGCTTTCGCGGCAACGCACTGTATGCCGTCGTGTTCATGAATTATCTGGCCGTGATCATGTCGCGCGGCCATCCGGTCGAATATTTTATTGAGGGTGGTCGCAGCCGCACTGGCCGACTACTGGCACCTAAGACCGGCATGTTGTCGATGACGGTACGTAGTTTCTTGCG